>USCS01000015.1 GCA_900552875.1 uncultured Collinsella sp.
GGCGCGGCGCTCTGGTTTTGCGGTGGAGTAGAACGCGGCTGCGATGGCGGGAAGGCCAAAGAGCTTGACCCAGCCGGTGGCGGTAAAACCGGCCCACGGCGCAAGTTCATTAAGGGGGCGCGTGCTATGGGAGAGGATGGGGAGCAAGCTGCTCCACGTGGCGTAGATGCCGTCGTTAATGACCAGGTTGTCGTAGTAGATCGGCATGTAGAGCAGGTGGTGCAGCCCCATGGGCTCGAGCGCTCGCTCCAAAAACACAAAGATGCCCACGCCAAAGGGGCCGACGCTCGTAAGTGCATGGCGCAGCGTTTCGGTCATTGCGTATACGGAGGGCACGATGGCGGCCGAGATAGCGGCAAGGGCAAACACGGCAAAAAAGCTGATGAGGTAGACCAGCGAGGAGCCCGAGAAGGTGCCGAGCCAATCGGGAACCTTGGCATCGTAGAAGCGGTCATGGATGGCGACGACGGTTGCCGATACCACCAGCGGGCCGATAATGCCGGTGTCGAGCGTCTTGATGCCGTCGATGACGGTGATACCGTTGGCGGGGGTCAAAGATGACGGGTACTTAAGCCCAAGGTTGTCTCCGCTCAGCTTAATGATCTCGCTCAAAAAGAAGCAATAGGCAAAATAGGCCACGAGTGCCTCGAGGCAGCAGCGTGCCGGTTGCTTTTGGGCAAGACCGATAGGCAGCGCTACGGCAAAAAGGAGCGGGAGGCGTTTAAAGACCGTCCATGAGCCGCGCTGGATGATGGCCCAAAAAACGTACCAAGGGGTTCCGTATACGGCGAGATCGCCGACGATGTCCGCAGTCGTTGCGAGAGCGGAGACGCCGACCATGAGGCCCGATATAGAAAACAGCATGGCGGGAGCGAACATTGCCCCGCCAAAGCGTTGGATTTTTTGCAGCATGTTCTGCCTTCCGAATATCGAGGCGCGTTGCGCGTGGGGAAACGTTTAAACAATGGATTCATTGTAGAGGACCAGACGATTGTCGTGCCGGCAGTTTTGAGCGAAACCGATTTGGGCACGACAGAAACCGTCAACGGTTAAATCCTGTCGCTTTACCGATATTCGGTTTAAACAACTTTAAGAAATGCTATCGTGCCTAGCCGGAAATAAATAATGTAGAGGTGAAACAATGCCAAAAGCGATATACGAAGGAATCTACCGAGAAATACGCTCGCGCATCATTAATGGGACCTATGCGTTTCAGGAGATGCTGCCAACCGAAGCCGAGCTGACCGCGGAATTTGGCTGCACGCGCAATACCGTCCGCCGCGCTTTGAGCATGCTGGCCGACGGGATGTTTGTGCAGCCCATACACGGCAAGGGCGTGCGCGTTATTTGGCTTAAGGGCGAAACCGACATGTTGGGCGCACTCGAAGAGGTTGAGTCGTTTGGCGAGTTTGCAAAACGCAGCAATGCCGTTGCATCGACGGACGTTAAGTCTTTTGAACATCTGGTCTGCACCGAGCAGCTCTCTCGTCGCCTGGGCTTTAGGGTGGGCGAGGAGCTTATTCGCGTAGTGCGTGTCCGAAGCCTCAACGGCAACGCGCGCCAAGTGGACCATGGCTATTTTTTGGCGTCGATCGCCAAGGGCCTGACCCCCGAGATCGCGGCAGATTCTATTTACGGCTATCTGGAGCACAAGCGCGGCGTCAAAGTGATGGCGAGTCGCCGTACGGTGAGCGTCGAGCTTGCCAACGATGAGGACTGCAGCTACTTGGACCTTGGCAAATACAACTGTGTCGCCGTCATGGAGAGCCAGTCATACACCTCGGATGGCATTTTGTTCGAGGTTACGCACGCCCGTACGCATCCTGAGATCTTCCACTACCGCGTCAACTCCAAGCGATAGCCGGCTAGCTCGCAGCCTGACGAGACTCATGCCCTCAAAGAGAAAACGCCCGGTCAAACCGACGATGCATCGGCTTGATCGGGCGTTTTCTCTGCATTCGATAACAAATAATTGTTTATACAAAACTTGTCAAGTATCAAGTTGAAATTACCGTTCACCGAAGTTTTTCTACCGCTCTAGTAATACTTGTTCAAACAACTAGCCAAATAGCGTATCGTACAAATCAGCAAAAGGGGCAAAGTCCCCGAGCCAATCTCCGAAGGCGGCGGCAAAGGGTGCCGCCACGGTGTGAAAGGGTGGATTGTAATGAAGAACGAAATGAGCAGAAGGCAGTTCCTGGGCTTTGCTGGTTCCGCGGCTGCGGTTCTTGGTCTGGGTCTCGTGGGCTGCGGCGGTTCTGCTGGCTCCGGCTCCTCTGCTTCTGGTGACGCTGCCGAGGTCTACTTCCTCCAATTCAAGCCCGAGGTCGACAAGGAGTGGAAGGAGATCGCCAAGGCCTATAAGAAGGAGAAGGGCGTCGAGGTCAAGATCGTGACCGCCGCCTCCAACACCTACGAGGAGAAGCTCAAGTCCGAGATGTCCAAGAGCTCCGCTCCGACCCTGTTCCAGGTCAACGGCCCCACCGGTCTTAAGAACTGGAAGGATTACTGCGCCGACCTGTCCGATACCAAGCTCCGCGGTGAGCTCATTGACGACTCCCTGGCTCTGCAGTCCGACGGCAAGGATCTGGGTATCGACTGGGTCCAGGAGAGCTACGGCATTATCTACAACAAGCAGCTGCTCGAGAAGGCTGGCTACAAGGCCGAGGACATCAACTCCTTCGACAAGCTGAAGGCTTGTGCCGACGACATCCAGGCCCGCAAGGACGAGCTTGGTGTTGAGGGTGCCTTCACTTCCGCCGGCATGGATGACTCCTCCAGCTGGCGCTACACCACCCACCTTGCCAACCTCCCGCTCTACTACGAGTTCGAGAAGGAGCACAACCAGGAGGACGACGAGATCAAGGGCGAGTATCTCGACAACTTCAAGCAGATTTTCGACCTGTACATCACCGACTCCACCTGCGATCCTTCGCAGCTTGCCTCCAAGACCGGCGACGACGCCACCAACGAGTTCGCAACCGGCAAGGCCGTCTTCTATCAGAACGGTTCTTGGGCCTACGCTGACCTCACCAAGGCCGGCATGACCGACGATCAGATTGGCATGATGCCCATCTACATTGGTGTCGACGGCGAGGAGAACCAGGGCCTGTGCTCCGGCGGCGAGAACTACTGGTGCGTCAGCTCCCAGGCTTCCGAGGATGCCCAGAAGGCAACCGAGGACTTCATGTATTGGTGCGTTACTTCTGACACCGCCACCAGCATCATCGCTGACAAGATGGGTCTGACTGCCCCGTTCAAGAGCGCTAAGGAGACCACCAACGTCTTCTCGCAGCAGGCCGTTGCCATGGCCAAGGACGGCAAGAAGACCGTCGCTTGGGACTTCGTCTACATCCCCTCTGAGGAGTGGAAGAAGAACCTCAAGCAGGCTCTGATTGCCTATGCTGCCGACAACAGCAAGTGGGACGGCGTCAAGAGCGCCTTCGTCGATGGCTGGAAGACCGAGAAGGCTGCTTCCGAGTAAGCAGTTGCTGCCCAAGCTATCTGATTAGCGACAGGGGGCGGGCAGACGTTGGTTTGCCCGCCCCCTGCATATTGAAAGGACCCTTCTATGGGCAAAGCACTCAAGCGCTGGTGGCCGCTCTTTATGCTGCCCACGTGTCTGGCGTTTATGATCGGGTTCGTGATCCCCTTTATCCAGGGTTTCTATCTCTCGTTCTGCCAGTTTATTACCATCAACAACACGCACTTTGTCGGTATCGAGAACTACGTGCGCGCACTGTCCGATCCGCAGTTTGCCACGTCGTTCTTCTTTACCGTGGCGTTTGCCTTCCTGTCGACGGTGCTCATCAACGTGATCGCCCTCGCCATCGCGCAGGCGCTCACCCGCAAAGCGCTCAAGGGCACCAACATCTTCCGTACGATCTTCTTTATGCCTAACCTGATCGGCGGCATCGTGCTGGGCTACATCTGGCAGATTCTGATTAACTGCCTGCTCTCCAACGTGGGCGCCCAGCTCATCGCCCTTAACTCTGCTGCTGGCTTCTGGGGCCTTATCATCCTGACCCTGTGGCAGCAGGTCGGCTACATGATGATCATCTACATCGCTGGTCTGCAGTCCATTCCGTCCGACTACATCGAGGCCGCCAAGGTCGACGGTGCCACGGCATGGCAGACGTTTTGGAAGGTTAAGATCCCTAACCTGATGCCGACCATCACTATCTGCCTGTTCCTGTCCATCACCAACGGCTTTAAGCTGTTCGACCAGAACCTCGCCCTTACCGGCGGCGCTCCCGCGCACTCCACCGAGATGCTCGCCCTGAACATCTACAACACGTTCTATTCGCGTGCCGGTATCGCATGGCAGGGCATCGGTCAGGCCAAGGCGGTTATCTTCTGCATCCTGGTCGTAGCCATCTCCATGATTCAGCTTAAGGCCACGAGGTCCAAGGAGGTGCAGCAGTAATGAAACGCGATAAGGTTATCAACCGCGCGCTCTCGATTTTCTTTACGATTCTGTCGCTCGCGTGGATCTACCCCGTGTTCATGATTGCGCTCAATTCCTTTAAAAAGGCAACTGCAATCAGCACCACCACGGCATTCGATCTGCTCACGCCCGAGACGTTCAACGGTCTCGCAAACTACATGCATGCCCTTAACGAGCAGGGCTTTGCCTCGGCATTTATGTACTCGCTCATCATCACGGTCACGTCGGTCGTGCTGATTCTGGTGTGCTGCTCCATGTGTGCTTGGTACGTAGTGCGCGTCAACAGCAAGATCTCGAACTTCTTCTATTACCTGTTCGTGTTTTCGATGGTCGTACCGTTCCAGATGCTCATGTTCACGCTGTCCAATTTGGCGGACCGCATCGGCTTCAACACGCCGTTCAACATCTGCTTTATCTACCTCGGCTTTGGCGCGGGCCTGGCGGTCTTTATGTTCGCCGGCTTTGTAAAGAACATTCCGCTCGAGATCGAAGAGGCGGCCATGATCGACGGCTGCAACCCGGTCCAGGTGTTCTTTAAGATCGTCCTTCCCATCATGAAGCCCACCTATCTTTCGGTCGGCATCCTCGAGACCATGTGGGTCTGGAACGACTATCTTCTGCCCTACCTTACGCTCGACTCCACCAAGTACAAGACCATTCCTATTTTGATCCAGTACTTCCGCGGCGGCTACGGCCACGTCGAGCTCGGCCCCATGATGGCCTGCATCATGATGGTCGTTGTCCCCATCGTCATCATGTACATCTTCTGCCAGAAGTACATCATCGACGGCGTGGTGGCGGGTGCCGTCAAGGGCTGATGCCGTAACTGTTTTGCAAGTTTTAGCGGTGCCCCTCAGCGCGGCGCTGCGTATCGAAAGGTAGAGACATGGCCGAGATCGTTCTCAAACATGTTCAGAAGGTGTATCCCAACAACGAGTCAAAAAAGAAGGGCTTCTTTGGCAAAAAGAAGAAGACCGAGCAGAAGAAGCACAACCTCAAGGTTACCGAGGACGGCGTGCTCGCGGTGGAGGACTTTAACCTCACCGTGCATGACCAGGAGTTTATCGTTCTCGTCGGCCCGTCTGGCTGCGGTAAGTCCACGACGATGCGCATGGTCGCTGGCCTAGAGGACATCACCTCGGGCGACGTGCTCATCGACGGCAAGCGCGTCAACGACGTGGCACCCAAGGACCGCGACATCGCCATGGTGTTCCAGAGCTATGCTCTGTACCCCAATATGACGGTGTACGAGAACATGGCGTTTACGCTTGAGCTCAAGAAGGTCCCCAAGGACGAGATCGACCGTAAGGTTCGCTCTGCTGCCGAGATTCTGGGCATTACCGAGTATCTCGACCGTAAGCCCAGGGCGCTTTCGGGCGGCCAGCGTCAGCGTGTCGCTATCGGCCGCGCCATCGTGCGTGATCCCAAGGTCTTCCTGATGGACGAGCCGCTGTCCAACCTGGACGCCAAGCTTCGTAACCAGATGCGTGCCGAGCTCATTAAGCTGCGCCACGAGATCAAGGGCACGTTCATCTATGTTACCCACGACCAGACCGAGGCTATGACCCTCGGTGATCGCATCGTGGTCATGAAGGACGGCGTCGTCCAGCAGATCGCCACGCCGCAGGAGGTCTTCAACCATCCCGCGAACATCTTCGTCGCCGGCTTTATCGGCGTGCCGCAGATGAACTTCTTCGATGCCCAGCTGGTGCGCTCGGGCAACGGCTTCACCGTCAAAACCGAGGACATGAACGTGGCGCTCGCCCCCGAGACTTGCACTCAGCTTGCTCTCAGCTGGGACGGCGGCGACGTGAAGGAGATCACGGCCGGCGTGCGCCCCGAGCAGATCCTGCTTGCCGACAAGGACGAGGAGGGTGCGCTTCAGGGCACCGTCGAGGTGACCGAGCTCATGGGTTCGACCGAGCACGTCCACGTGACATCTCCCGATGGCCAGTTCGTCCTGATCATTCCCGTTGTCGACCTCGAGGCTAGGGGCTCGCTCAAGGCCGGCGATCCCATCTGGTTCAAGTTCGAGAAGAACGCGACCCATCTGTTCGATAAGGTGTCTGGCAAGAACCTTATCTAGGCCCGGTGCATCCAGGCCCTTCCTTTGGGCGACTGCGGTATTGCCATCCTTTTGCCGTGGTCACATATAAGGCTCCCCTCCCGTCCGCTGGGCGAGAGGGGAGCCTTTCTTTGTGCCGGGGCTGTCCATCTGTCAGTTTGTCTCGAACTGTAACAGGTAGAGGGCCAAAGTCGGTCTAGTTGTTACAGAACGAGATTGAGTTGAGCCGCCTGTCCTTCCGTCTCGATTTGTAACACGAAGGACTGATTTCGGCAGTTACCTGTTACAGATCGAGATTGTTTTAGCCGCCTTGCCCGTCTGTCTCATTCTGTAACAGGTAGACCCAATTTTGTCGGCTAGATGTTACAGATCGAGATTGTTTGGTCGAGGCAAGCCACGGGCAATACAAGGGCACAAAAAACGGAGCCGTGTTGCCACGACTCCGTTCCTCAAGAGAATGGGTAAGGGGAACGGGTTAGTTCAGGTGCCAGATCTCGTCGTTGTACTGGGAGATGGTGCGGTCGGACGAGAAGGTGCCGGCGTTGGCGATATTGATGAGCGCCTTACGTATCCAGGCGTCCTGGTCCTCGTAGTCGACCAGTACGCGCTCCTTGGTCTGGATGTACTCCTCGATGTCGAGCAGGGCCATAAACCAGTCCTTGCCCTTAATGTCGTCGTGCAGACGCTGCAGGCGCTCGGCGTTGCCGGTCGCCATAAAGGCCGGGTTGGTGATGAAGTCCACCAGCAGTTTAATGACGGGCTTGCGGTAGAGCGCGCCGGCGTCATAGGTGCCGTCGGCGTAGAGTTGCTCGACCTGTTTGGATGAGGCGCCAAAGGTATAGATGTTCTCGTCGCCCACGAGCTCGGCGATCTCCACGTTGGCACCGTCGAGCGTGCACAGGGTCAAGGCGCCGTTGAGCATGAACTTCATGTTGGAGGTGCCGCTCGCCTCCTTGGAGGCCAGGCTGATCTGCTCGGAGATGTCAGCAGCGGGGATCACGCGCTCGGCAGCGGTGACGTTGTAGTTCTCGATCATGACAACCTGCAGGTAGGGGGCCACGTCGGGGTCGTTGGCGATCCACTGTGACAACGTCAGGATCAGGTGAATGATGTCTTGGGCGATGGTGTAGGCAGGGGCCGCCTTGCCGCCAAAGATGATGGTGACGGGGTGCTTAGGCTTATTGCCGTTCTTGATGTCGAGGTACTTCCAGATGATGTAGAGCGCGAGCATCTGCTGGCGCTTGTACTCGTGGATACGCTTGACCTGAACGTCGATGATGGCGTTGGAGGGGATTGTCACGCCCTGCTCGAGCGCCATGAACTGGCGCATGATGGCCTTGGCCTCGGTCTTGGTGGCAACCAGGCGCTCAAGAACATCCTTGTCGTCAGCGAACTCGGCAAGCTTGCTCAGGTCGCCGGTGCTGCGCCAATCGGTGCCGATTACGTCGTCGAGCAGGCTGGCGAGCGCGGGGTTGGCTCCCTGGATCCAGCGGCGGAAGGTGATGCCGTTGGTCTTATTGGAGAACTTCTCGGGGTAGATCTCGTAGAACGGATGAAGCTCGGTATCCTCCAGGATCTTGGTGTGGAGTGCGGCGACGCCGTTGATGGAGAAGCCAAAGTGGATGTCCACGTGGGCCATGTGGACGGTGTCGTATTCGTCGATGATGGCGACGCGCGGGTCGTCGTGCTCGGCCTTTGCGATCTCATCGAGCTTGGCGATGATGTCGGCGATGGCAGGGGAGACCTTCTGTAGGCTGGCGAGCGGCCACTTCTCGAGGGCCTCGGCAAGAATCGTGTGGTTGGTGTAGGCGACCATGGAGCGCACAATGGTAACGGCCTCGTCAAACTCGATGTCGTGCTCGGTGGTGAGCAGGCGGATGAGCTCGGGGATGACCATGGTTGGGTGCGTGTCGTTGATCTGGACCACGGCGTAGTCGGCCAAGTCGTGCAGGTTGCTGCCGCGCTCGACGGCCTCGTCGATCAGGAGCTGGGCGGCGTTGCTCACCATGAAGTACTCCTGGTAGATGCGAAGCAGGCGGCCCTGCTCGTCGGAATCGTCGGGGTAGAGGAACAAGGTGAGGTTCTTGGCGATCTCGGTCTTGTCGAAGTCGATGGAGCTGCCGGGGACCAGGCCGTCGTCGACGCTTGCCAAATCGAACAGGCGCAGGCGGTTTTTGGTGGGCTGGCCGTAGCCAGGCACGTCGATGTTGGCGAGCTTGGAGGTAACGGCAAAGGCGCCGAACTCAACAGTGTAGGAGCGGTCCTCATCAATCAGGATGTCCTGCTCGTCGAGCCACTCGTCGGGGACGGCCTTCTGCTGATTATCGACAAAGCGCTGGCGGAACAGGCCGTAATGGTAGTTGAGGCCCACACCGTCGCCGGTCAGGCCCAGCGTGGCGATGGAATCCAGGAAGCACGCGGCCAGGCGGCCCAGGCCGCCGTTGCCGAGCGACGGCTCGACCTCAAACTCCTCAATCTTATTGAGGTCGTGGCCCGCGGCGACGAGCTGGCCCTTAACCTCGTCATAGATGCCGAGGTCGATCATATTGTTGATGAGCAGCTTGCCGATCAAAAACTCGGCAGAGATGTAGTAGAGCTTTTTCTTGCCATTGTTGAGCGGGCAGGCGGCTGAGCGCTCCTGCACGAGCTTGACCAGCAGCTTATAAATATGGCGGTCATCGAGCTGCTCGAGCGAGGTTCCAAAGGACTGCTCGGCGAGTTCTGTGAGATTGATACGGGGCATGTTTCCTCCTGTGATGGGTTGATTACATGTCTGCAATTCATAAGAATCCCGCGCGAGGGGTTGGGGCGGCCTCGCGCGGGAAAAACGGACGCGTCCGCACGGTGGGGTGGGGTCGGGCGCGGTGGCTCCTATTGGGGAAGCTCAATTTCGGCTTTCGACGGGATGCGGAAGTAGGTTTCGGTCCAGTCGGTGAGCTTGTGCTCGAGCTCGCGGGTGATGGCGCCATCGAGCATGCGCCAGGTCCAGTTGCCGCCCAGGGTGGCGGGAGTGTTGATGCGTGCCTCGTTGCCCAGGTTGAGCAGGTCCTGCATGGTGTAGATGCAGGTATCGCTTACGCTGGCGGCGATGGTGCGGTTGAGTGCATCGGCCATGGACTCGCCGGCCTGCTGGTGGGTGTACAGGGCAGCTTGCTCGCGCTGACGCGGAGTGGCCGTACCCTCGAACCAACCGCGCGCCGTCTCGTTGTCGTGCGTGCCCACATAGGCGACGGTGTTGGCAATGTAGTTGTGCGGCAGGTAGTACGAGTTGGTGCCCTCAAAGGCAAACTGCAAGATCTTCATGCCGGGGAAGCCCGAGGTGTCGCGCATATCGATGACGCCGGGGGTAAGGAAGCCCAGGTCCTCGGCGATAATAGGCAGCGTGCCGAGCTTTTCCTCGAGCGTCTTGAAGAACTTGAGGCCGGGGCCCTGCGTCCACGAACCGTAGGACGAATCGGGTGAGGAGAACGGCACCTCCCAATAGGCCTCGAAGCCGCGGAAGTGATCCAGGCGGATGACATCGTACATGTCGAGGGCGGCGCGGATGCGGCCTTCCCACCAGGAGAAACCGTCGGCCTCCATGGCGTCCCAGTCGTAGATGGGATTGCCCCAGTACTGGCCGGTGGCCGAGAACTGGTCGGGCGGCGTTCCCGCGACGCTGATGGGATTGCCGGCGGCGTCTATCTTAAAGAGCTCGGGCGTGGCCCACATCTCGACCGAGTCGTGCGAGACGTAGATGGGCAGGTCGCCGATGATAAGGATGTCGCGCTCGTTGGCATAGGCCTTGAGGCGGCTCCACTGACGATCGAAGAAGTACTGCGTCATCTGGTGATAGAGCATGCGCGCGGGATGGGCGGCGCAGACCTTGGCAGAAGCCTCACCGCGGGTACGGAGCTCTGCAGGCCACTCCCAAAATGCCTTGAGACCGCATTCCTCCTTGACGGTCATGAACTCGCAGTAAGGAATAAGCCAGTCTTCGTTTGCCTGGACATAGTCGTCGAAATCGGCCGGCTTGTCGGCGGCAAAGCGCTCGGCGGCGCGGTCGAGAATCTGACGACGGCCAACAAAGATGGCGCCATAGTCAACGTTGTTAGGGTCGGAGCCCAGGTACACGCCGTCGATATCGCGCTGCTCCAGATAGCCGGCCTCGACAAGCTCGACAAGGTCGATGAAATTGGGGTTGCCCGCACGGGCCGAGAACGACTGATAGGGCGAGTCGCCATAGCTCGTCGTCGTAAGAGGCAGAATCTGCCAATAATGTTGTTTGCACGAAGCGAGGAAATCGACAAAGTCGTAGGCGTTCCAGCCAAAGCCGCCGATTCCGTACGGTCCGGGCAGGGACGAGATGGGCATGAGAACACCGCTTGCACGCTCCATGGATGCGCTCACCAACCTTCTTGTTGTGGGACCGGCCTGCAGATGGGTGAACAGTCCGCCCCCGGTGTTCTGATTCAATACGCCTATTGTAGAACATGTTGTTTAAACATGTATAGGTAAGATGGAAAAGTTGGTCGAATTTAGGTGAATGGTTACGCGCCATGAAAAAGCCCCGGTCTCACATCGTGAGATCGGGGCAAGAACAATCTGCAGGTTTTTTTGCTACTCGGCGTCGGCGAAGCCGTTGGGGTTGTGGCTCTGCCAATTCCAGCTGTCGCGGCACATATCCGCGATGTCGTACTGGGCCTTCCAACCCATCATGCGCTCGGCCTTGGAGGCATCGCACCAGTTGGCGGCGATGTCGCCGGCACGGCGCTCGCGGATCACGTAGGGCAGCTCCTTGCCGCAGGCCTTGGAGAAGGCGGCGACGACCTCGAGTACCGAGGTGCCGGTGCCGGTGCCCAGGTTAAAGATCTCGACGCCGGTCTTGCCGTTCATCCAGTTGAGGGCGGCCACGTGACCAGATGCCAGGTCGCACACGTGGATGTAGTCGCGAACACCGGTGCCGTCGGGGGTGGGGTAATCGTTGCCAAAGACCTGAACGGCCTCGAGCTTACCGACGGCGACCTGGGCGACATAAGGCACCAGGTTGTTGGGGATACCCTTGGGATCCTCGCCGATCAGGCCCGACGGATGGGCGCCGATGGGATTGAAATAACGGAGCAGCACGACGTCCCACTCGGGGTCGGCGGTGTGGACGTCCATGAGGATCTGCTCAATCATCCACTTGGTCCAACCGTAGGGGTTGGTCGCGGGCTTCTTGGGGTCTTCCTCGGTGACGGGCGGATTGTCCGGATCGCCGTAGACGGTCGAGGAGCTCGAGAAGATGATGGACTTGCAGCCATGGTTGCGCATGACGTCAATGAGCACCAGGGTGTTCTCGATATTGTTGTGGTAGTACTCGACGGGCTTGCTCACCGACTCGCCAACGGCCTTAAAGCCGGCGAAGTGGATGACACGGTCGATCTGGTGGGTATCGAAGATCTTGTCCATCGCATCGCGGTCGAGCACGTTGGCCTCGTAGAAGGTGAGGTTCTTGGCGGCCTCGTCGCCCACGATGGTCTTGACGCGGTCGACGGCGACAGCGCTGGAGTTGGAGAGGTCGTCGACGATGACGACCTGGTAGCCACCCTCGAGCAGCTGAACAACAGTGTGCGAGCCGATGAAGCCGGCGCCGCCGGTAACGAGGACGCAGGTGTCTTTGGGGTCGAGTGCTTTGGACATGTAGTCTCCTATCGAATCAGGAACACTTCTTGAGGGGAGTATAGCGCAGGTAGGGGTGCCAAGAACGTGCACAGCGGGAAAACCAGAGGATTGATGTTAACGTACTCATAGAAATGCTTGCGTGGGCATAACCTCGACTTTGGCACTTGCATACGAGCCGCCGACCATGCGGTTTGCTGCCGTTCGTGGAAATCGTTGGGATGCGCCGGATGTACGCTAATATGTATGAGTTGAGCGACATATAAATAAACATGTAACGGAGTAGATATGTCACCAAACAGCGATTCCATCCTTTCCCAGGAGCTCTCGCGTCGCACTGCCCTCAAGGCTCTGTTCGGCGCAGCTTCTGCAGCCGTTCTTTTTGGTCTGCCCGCTCGCGCCCATGCGGCTGAGGCCAGCCAAGAAACCACTGACAAACTGAATGCCGCCCAGGCCCAGCTCGACGAGGTCCAGGCCCAGCTCGACAGCATCGCAAATGAATATGCGGCGCTGGCCAACAAAAACGCCCAGACCCTCAACGATATCGAGGGCGTACAGGGCCAGATTGACAGCACGCAGGCGCAGATTGATGAAAAGAAGGCCGAGCTCAAAAAGAAGCGCAACGATCTTTCCGATCGCGTTGCCGCCAGCTACAAGTCGGGCGGCACCAACATTCTGTCGCTGCTACTGGCTTCTGGCTCATTTGAGGAGCTCGTCGCCAACGCGCACTATGTTGAGAAGGTCAACAAGAGCGACCGCGACGCCATCGAGGACATCCAGACCATCCAGGAAGAGCTCGATGCGCAAAAGACCGCGCTCGAGTCGCAGAAGGCCGACTTGGAGAAGCTCAAGGACCAGCAGACTGCCCAGATGCAGGACATGCAGGCCAAGCAACAAGAGGTCCAGACCGTGCTGAGCGGTCTTTCCGAAGACGTCAAGGAGCTCATGGCTCAGCGCGATTCCGAGATTCTCGCTGCCGCCCAGGCTGAGGAGGCTGCCAAGAAGGCCGCCGCTGCCGCGGCCGCCGCGAACAAGAACAATTCCTACTCGGGTGGTTCGAGCTCGGGTGGTGGATCGTATGCACCCGGAACTCCGCAGCAGAATGCCGGCTCGGGCAAGCAGCAGGCCGTCGTCAACGCGTGCTACTCCACGCCTTCGCCGGGTCAGAACTGGTGCGCGGCGTGGGTTACCAATGTCTTCCGTAACGCCGGCGTTGGCTACTTTGGCGGTAACGCGTGCGATATGTTTAACGCCTGGTGCTATAGCTCCGACCGCTCGGCGCTGCAGGTGGGCATGATTGTGGCCGACTCCTCGCATAGCGGCACCGGTACGCCGGGCCTGCTGTATGGCCATGTGGGCATCTATATCGGCGGTGGCATCGTTATGAGCAACGAGGGCGCCATTACATCGAAGTCGCTCGATTCGTTCATTAGCTTTTATGGTACTGGCTCTGGCGTGCGCTGGGGCTGGCTCGGCGGTATTGCGCTGTCGTAAAGCCGACGGGGCTGCGTGCCCGCCCGCAATATATTTGATTGCCTGCTCGGGCAGTCCTACGCAAGACGAAGGCCACATTAAGTGGCCTTCTTTGCGTGCGGAACTCGCGATCAATCAAATATATTGCGGGCGGGCACGCGGTCCTCTCGGGTCCTGAGCACGACTCACCGGACTGGTTGTCTGAATAAAAGAAAGTGAAGGCCCCTTTCGGGGCCTTCTTTTTATAGAAATTCGCCGATTCGGTGGACTTCGGGTTGTAGGTCTACTCCGAATTGGTCCTTGACGGTTGCTTGAATGTGGCGGATGAGTTCGTCGACGTCGGCGGCGGTGGCGTGGTCGGCGTTGACGATGAAGCCGCAGTGTTTTTCGCTCACCTGGGCGCCGCCGACGGCGTGGCCGCGCAGGCCGGCATCCATGATGAGTTTGCCGGCAAAGTGGCCCTCAGGGCGCTTGAAGGTGGAGCCGGCGCTCGGCATGTCGAGTGGCTGCTTGTCCTCGCGGCGCTGGCGGTAGTCATCCATGTCGGCCTTGATCATCGCGGCGTTGCCCGGGGCAAGGTTAAAGGTGGCAGAGAGCACGATAAGGCCGTCGTCGGCGATACGGCTCTTGCGATAGCCCAGGCTAAGCTCGTCGACATCGAACTCAATGATATTGCCGCTGCCGCGGGTGCCGTCGTCGAGCACGCGGGCGGGCTTATAGACGCGCACGGACTCCAAAACATCGGCCATGCAGGCGCCATAGGCACCGGCGTTCATATAGCAGGCGCCGCCGACCGAGCCGGGGATGCCCGAGAGGGGCTCCATGCCGGTAAGACCAGTCTCGGCTGCCGCGGCCGCTACGTCCGAGAGTAGC
>USCS01000016.1 GCA_900552875.1 uncultured Collinsella sp.
GTGGTGGTTCGCGCCGCCCAGCAGGACGAGAAGTTCACGACGCTCGACGGCGAGGAGCGCGTGCTCGACGCCGGTATGGGCCTCATCACCGACGGCGAGCGTCCCGTGGCGCTGGCCGGCGTTATGGGCGGCATGGATTCCGAGATCGAGGACGACACCGTCGACGTGATGGTCGAGAGCGCCTGCTTCAACGCCGGTCGCACCTCGCACACCAGCCGCGATCTGTCGCTGATCTCCGATGCCTCCATTCGCTTTGAGCGCCAGGTCGATGAGACCGGCTGCGTGGACGTCGCCAACGTCACCTGCGCGCTCATCGAGGAGATCGCCGGCGGCGAGGTTGCTCCCGGCTACGTGGATGTGTTCCCCGCGCCCAAGACCATCGACAGCATTAAGCTGCGCCTGGTCCGCGTGCATGCCATCTGCGGTGCCGACATCGAGCCTGATTTTATCGAGCGTTCGCTCACCCGCCTGGGCTGCACCGTCGAGCGCGACGGCGAGGACTTTATGGTCACCCCGCCGAGCTTCCGTCCCGACCTGCCGCGCGAGATTGACCTGATCGAGGAGGTCCTGCGCCTGTGGGGCATGGGTCGCGTCACGGCGACCATCCCGGCTGCCAAGAACCACATCGGCGGTCTGACGCGCGAGCAGAAGCTTACCCGCAAGGTCGGCGAGATCCTGCGCGCCTGCGGCCTCAACGAGACCACGACCTTTGGCTTCGCCGCCCCGGGCGACCTGGAGAAGATCGGCATGTCCACCGAGGGCCGCGGCTGCCCCGTGGTGCTCATGAACCCGCTGGTGGCCGAGCAGACCGAGATGCGCCGCTCGCTGCTGCCGGGCCTGCTGCAGTCCGTGGCCTACAACGAGGCCCACGGCACGCCCAACGTGCACCTGTACGAGGTCGGTAGCCTGTTCCACGGCCGCGAGAACGCCAGCTTGCCCAAGGAGACCAAGTCCGTGGCGGGTGTGCTCTCTGGCCAGTGGAGCGAGCAGTCCTGGAACATGAAGTACCGCAAGCTGCGCTTCTTCTTTGGCAAGGGCATCGTTGAAGAGCTGCTCGCCCAGCTGCGCATCGAGAAGGTTCGCTTCCGTCCCGTCGAGGGCGAGGGCTACGCCTTCCTGCAGCCGGGTCGTGCGGCCGAGGTTCTGTCCGGCGGCACCGTGCTGGGCTGGGTCGGCGAGATTCACCCCGAGGCACGCGAGGCTATGGGCATTGACGAGGTCGTCGTTGCCTTTGAGCTCGATTTGGACAAGCTGATCAAGGGTGCCCGTAACCAGGAGAACTACCGCGAGTTCTCGCAGTACCCGGCCGTCGAGCACGACTTGGCTATCGTGGTCGATAACGCTGTGACCTGCGAGGACCTTGAGCGTCGCATCGCCAGTGCCGGCGGCAAGCTGCTCGAGGGCGTGCGCCTGTTCGACGTGTACCGCGACCCGGTCCGCATTGGCAAGGGCAAGAAGTCCATGGCCTTCGCGCTTACGTATCGCTCCGACGACCATACGCTCACCAGCGAAGAGGTCGAAAAAGCGCACCAGAAGATCGTCACCAAGGTGTGCAAGGGCGTAAACGGCGAGGTCCGCGGCTAGGTCCTGCGCTGGGGTATGGGTCAGCGGTGGCTGCTGCCGAGTCCTACGTGACTGCTGTTTTCGGTATAAGGCACCGTTGAGCCTGCATATATGACACGCGCATTACATAACGGCGTGCTGCTTTGTCGGCAGTGCGCCGTTTTGCTATGATAGCTCGCGGCGTGTTACGAATCTGACATTACGTAACACTGGAAAGGTGATTCAAGCGGCGTTGCAATTCCGTGCGCCGATAACCGGGAGGCGTACATGCACATTCCAGATAATTATCTGTCCCCGCAGACCGATGCCGTCATGGCGGTGGCGATGGTGCCCGTCTGGGCTCACTGTATCAAGAAGGTGCGCGCCACGCTCGATCGCGAGCACATGGCTTTCCTGGGCATCTGCGCCGCATTTTCCTTCTTGCTTATGATGTTCAACGTGCCGCTGCCCGGCGGCACCACTGGCCACGCCGTTGGTGGCGCACTCATCGCGCTGCTGCTGGGCCCCGAGGCCGCGGCTATCGCGGTTTCGGTCGCGCTGGCGCTGCAAGCGCTGCTGTTTGGCGACGGCGGCATCCTGTCCTTTGGCGCTAACTGCTTTAACATGGCCTTCGTGTTGCCGTTTGCCGCAGCCATCGTGTTCCGCGCGCTTAACAGCCGTTTGCACGACAAGAGCTGGGGCACCTCGGTTTCGGCCATCGTAAGCGGCTGGGTCGGCCTGTGCCTGGCGGCCCTGTGCGCAGCAATCGAGTTTGGTATTCAGCCGATGCTTTTCACGAATGCTTCGGGCGCTCCGCTGTACTGCCCCTTCCCGCTGTCCATTGCCATTCCGGCCATGATGATCCCGCATATGTTGGTAGCCGGCGTGGTCGAGGGCGTGGCGACTGCCGCGATCTACGGCTTTATCAAGAAGACGGCGCCGAGCGTTATCGTCGGCCCCGAAGCCGCCGATGGACAGCTTGCTGCCGAGGGCGCTGCTGCAAAGAAGACCTCGCTGGTCCCCACGCTCATCTTGGTTGCCGTGCTTGTCGTGGCCACGCCGCTGGGCCTGCTGGCCACGGGTGACGCCTGGGGTGAGTGGGACGCCGAGGGCGCCGCGACCGCCGTTCAGGAGGCTGGCGACGACAGCCTGCAGGCTTCGGTCGGTCTCGACACCCCGACCTTTGCCGACGCTCTGCCTACGGGTGATTACCTGCAGGCCTATTCCGAGGAGCAGGGTCTCGGCTTTGCCGGTCAGGCTGCCATGTATATCCTGTCCGGCGTGATTGGCGTGGCGGTGCTCACCATCGCATTCCGTCTGATCTCGCTGACGGTCAAGGAAAGCGGAGCCCATGGCGATGGTCGAGCTGCCTAGCTGGCTTGCGGCCGAGGAGCGATACGAGCCCACGGGCGCTCGTCATCGCGTGATGCAAAAGAACGTCCTGCACCTGGCGAGCCTGCTTGAGCGGGTTCGCCTGGGTGGAGGCGCGCACGAGGGCGGGTCGATGGTCGACCGCGCCCTTTCTTGCGTTTCGGCTCCGGTGCGCCTGGTGGGGATGTTCGTCTGCGTCCTGTGCGTGTGCCTGACACAAAGCCCGCTGTACCTCATGTTGATGGCGGCCATTGCGCTGGTGCTCGTTGCCGTGCGTCCCATACGCGGGCTGCGCGCGACCTTTGTGCCGGCGCTTGGCGCCGCGGGGCTCGCAGTGGTTTTGGCGCTGCCTGCCCTGCTGCTGGGTGCTTCCGCTACGGGCGCCATGCTCAAGATTGCGCTCAAGACCTTCATTAATGTGTCGCTGGTGCTGGGCGTTTCGTGGACCCTCACGTGGAGCCGCATGTCGGCGGCGCTCAAGATGCTGCATCTACCCGACGAAGTTATCTTTACGTTTGATATGGCGCTCAAGCACATCGAGGTGCTGGGTCGTACGGCGCACGATCTGTGCGAATCGGTCATGCTGCGCAGCGTTGGCCGTGCGCCCGAGGGATTTTCGCGTACCGATTCGATCGCGGGTATCATGGGCATGACCTTTATCAAGGCGATGAAATGCAGCCGCGCGATGGACGAGGCTATGCTTTGCCGCGGCTTTGCCGGTGCGTATCCGGCTCCCGCGCGCGCCAGGTTTGGCTGGCGCGATGCGGCCTATGCGGCCGGCGTGGCGCTGCTGACAGTGTTGTGCGCCGTGCTGTAGGCGCTGCTGGTTCCGACTGGGGATGCAAATGGGGAAGGGCGACGTTTTGACGATCGATATGAATAGTGCGGCGGGCACGAACGGTGTGGGCGGCGCCGAGGTCGTTCCGCTCATCGAGCTGCGCGACGTGGTGTTCTCCTATGCGGGGCATACGGTTGTCGATGGCGTGTCGCTGCAGGTCGATCGTGGTGAACTCGTTGCCCTGCTCGGTCCCAACGGCTGCGGCAAGACGACGATTATGCGTCTTATTAACGGCCTTGAACTCGCGGACGCAGGGGCATACCTGTTTGACGGGCACGTGGTCGATGCGGCGTATCTGAAGGATTCTGCTGCTGCTCAGAAGTTCCACCAGCGCGTGGGCTTCGTGTTCCAAAACGCCGATGCCCAGCTGTTCTGCGCCACGGTGGGCGAGGAAGTTGCTTTTGGTCCCGCGCAGATGGGGCTGCCGGCAGACGAGCTCGAGCGCCGCGTGCGCGATGCCATGGAACTGTTTCAAGTTGCCGACCTGGTCGATGCCTCGCCCTATCAGCTTTCGGGTGGGCAAAAGAAGCGTGTGGCGCTGGCGGCAGTCGTATCGATGAACCCCGATATCTTGGTTCTCGACGAACCCACCAATGGGCTCGACGAGGATTCATGCGACATCGTGGTCAACTTCTTGCTGGCCTACGTCGCGGCGGGTAAGACGGTCTTGATGAGCACGCATCACCAGGATTTGGTGCGACGCCTGGGTGCCCGTGCAATCTATATCGATCGATATCACCATGTGGTCGAGGCGCCTTCGCCGTCGTATGGAACCGAAAGCGGTGCTACGGACTAGTTGCTGCGTAGAGCGTGCGTAGCCGCCTGCGCGGCTTTGCCGTGATGGTATAGTTATCCAGGTTTTTTATGGGGGTGGCTATGCCAAGCTGGAACATTCATATCGCTCAGACGGAGCGTTTGCTGGAGCGCACTGGTGCGCTTGCCAATAGCGTGCGCGACCGCAATGCCTTTTTGTTTGGCTGCGTGGTTCCGGATATCTTCGTGGGCTATATGGTCCCTGGCATCGCCGATCCCATCCCGTACCGCATTACGCACTTTGCAAAGCCCGAGCCTATCCCTAAGCCTCGTGAGCATGAGTTCTGGGATACCTATGTGGCACCGTTGCTTAAAGGGGCGCCTGTTGGTACGCCGGCTGCCGCGACCTCGATTGTCGAGGAGCGTGAGCGACTCAATCGGGTACATTATCCCCAACGCTACAAGGATGCCGAGCCGGTTGCCGGTCCCGGTGCTAGCGAGCTTTCGCTCGCGCCCGATGACGTGGCGCAGTCGCTGCTCGATCTGACGCTGGGCGTTTGGTCTCACCTCGTGGCCGATACCGTGTGGAATACGCGCGTGAATCAGTACCTGGAGGCGCACGGCGGCAAGCCGTGCGAGGAATTCCGCATTAAAAAGCAAGGCGACTTTGACTGGTTTGGCAAGACGCTCGGGATCGTTTCGATTCCGCGCGCGACCGATCGCCTGTATACTGCGGCGACGCGTTTTGGTCAGTATCCCATCCATAAGGAGTATGTGCTCAAGACCATTGGCGTTATGCACGAGATTGTACGCGAAAACCCCGGCGAGCCCGACCATCCGCCATACCGCCTGCTGACCGAGGAATTCTTCGACGCGACGTTTACCGAGGTCATCGAGCTGACCGAGGCGGGTTTTGCCGCCCGTGTCGAATCGCCCGATGTGCCTGCGCTGCCCCTGATTGCTAGCTGCTAGCTGGCCGGCCCGGCAGTGAATAGCTCAACCCAATCGACAAGTAGCTCTTGCCGTAAGGTATCTTCGGCAATGCGCTCCTGTTTGGTCTTTGGGATGTGGGGAAGCCCGGCCTTTTTATGGATGAGCTCGGCTATGTGGTCGAAGCTCTTCTTCTCCTTGATCTGGTCATAGGTAATTTGGATGACGTCGTAGCCCATGCTTGTGAGTGCGGTGGCGCGCTCGGCATCGGAGAGGCTCGCGGCTTCGCTGTCGTGGGCAGAGCGGCCTTGGCATTCCAGAATGACGCCCATGCTGTCGGTGGCGCTTTCGATGAGGATATCGGCGTAGCAGCAGGTTTTGTCATACAGCGAACGTGCGGCTTCACTGAGCGGGATGCGCGCGTTGTTGGCGATCTCGATGCCCTGACCGCCCTCGTCGCGGGGGAGCGAGATAAGCATGGAGGTCTGTACTTCGAAGGGCGAGGCGGCCTGCCCCGTCATGTGCTCGGCCGCCCAGCGCAGTTGTTTGACGCCGCGCAGGCCTGCGGCTTGCTTGGCGAACGCGGCGATATCCGTTGCGGTAAGAAGCGGCGTGCGCTTCCACAAGTTGGTGTCATTGCCCTTGGTGTCGTTAACTCGCTCCCACCCGCAGTTGGGTGGAATGAACTTAAGCGAAATAGCTTCATCGAGTTGTTGTTGCGTTCGCTCGCAGGGCTTAAACACTGCAAAGGAGCCGCACATCTCGTAGCAAGCCATGAGTAACTGGTTGCGTGAAACCTGCGTAGCAAGGTTGAGCAGCGTGAACTCCGGTGACGTGACATCAAACCCATGTTCAGTCTGCCTAAACGACCCCGGAGGTGGTTCTTGGGTCAGGAGGTGCGATTTAAACAGGCTTCGCGACCCGGATTGTGCCCGAGTGAATACAAGCCTGTGAAGTGGTGCGTGAAGCAGGTCTTTTACAACTGCATGACTTCCGAGGCCACAACATCTGCGATCCATATTGCCAAGGCTAATGGCGGGGTAAAGGCCTAATACCTGCGGCGGGATGCGGTAGTAGTTAAAGGCGGATTGCCCACAAAGCGTCAGGTCCATAATGCCCTCCTGGCCGAAATCATCTCTTTGAAGCGAGTGATGCCAGCGTCAATCCGGAAGTATGCGGCAAAATCTGAACCCTATGAGCGGACCTGGCTTTTGAGGCTAGTTTATCAGGCATTTTGTTGCGAAAAAACAGGGTGTGCTCGGAGGTTCCAGAATTTGCCGCATACTTCCGAAAACCAGGTCGATTTGGTTCTTGCTAAAACGATTTATCAGCCCTGTGTGAGGTGTGGGTTTGCCACCGGGCGAACACTTTTAGCGCTTGGGGCTTTATTTTTTGGGCCTCGGAGGGCGGATTTCGCGCTTTTGGTAATGAAATGGGTGCGTGCCATGTCGTGCGGTAGGCATCGGTGCACAGAAAAAGGGCCCGAAAGGCAATGCCTTCCGGGCCCTTTGCAATGCAAATTTGCTTGCAAGTACGATTTAGCGCACCTGAGCGACGTAAGCGACGTTGGTCGAGGAGACCTTGTCCTCGAGCTGGACGCTCATGCGGGGATCGCCGGCGGTGGCGACGGTCAGGTCGCCGGCCTCGACGTAGCCGAGCTCCTTAGCGGTCTCAATCGCCTTGACGATCGTGCCGTTGACGGTACCCTGGGTAATCTCGGCCTGGTGCGGGATAACGCCCCAGTACATGATCATCTGCTGGACGGCCCACTCGTGGCGGGAGAACGCGCAGATCGGCATGTTGGGACGGAAGTGCGAGATCAGGCGAGCGGTACGACCGGTGGTCGTCGGCACGGTGATGCACTTGGCGCCAACGGTGGTAGCCATGTTCACGGCGGACATACCCACAACGTTGTTGACGACGCGGGTGCCGTGAGCGTCAGCCGGAACCTCGAGCGGAGCGTGAGCCGGGAGGTACTTCTCGGTTTCGAGAGCAATGCTGGCTTGCATCTTGACGGCCTCGACCGGGTACTTACCGGCAGCGGACTCGCCGGACAGCATGACGGCGTCGGTGCCGTCGTAGATGGCGTTGGCAACGTCGGCAACCTCGGCGCGCGTCGGGCGCGGGTTCTGCTGCATGGAGTCGAGCATCTGCGTAGCGGTGATAACGGGCTTGTAGGCCGCGTTGCACTTAGCGATGATCTCCTTCTGGATGTGCGGAACGAGCTCGGGCTTGATCTCGATGCCCAGGTCGCCACGGGCGACCATGATGCCGTCGGAAGCCTCGAGGATCTCGTCGAAGTTCTCGACGCCCAGGGCGCACTCGATCTTCGGGAAGATCGTCACGTGCTCGCCGCCGTTCTCGCGGCAAAGCTCGCGGATGCCGCGGACGGATTCGCCGTCACGGATGAAGGAAGCGGCGATGTAGTCGATGTTCTCGGTCAGGCCAAAGAGGATGTCCTGACGATCGCGCTCGGTGATGGCGGGCAGCGAGATGTTGACGTTGGGCATGTTGACGCCCTTGCGCTCGCCGATCAGGCCGTCGTTCTTGACGACGCAGGTCATGTCCTGGCCGTCGACGGACTCGACCTCGAGGGCGACCAGGCCGTCATCGATCAGGATGAGGGAGCCCTTCTCGACCTCGGAGGGCAGAGCCAGGTAGTCGAGGGAGATATGCTCAGAGGTGCCGTGGAAATCCTCGGACGTGGGCTGAGCGGTGACGACGATCTTATCGCCGGTCTTGACGGCAACCTTCTTGCCATCGACCAGAAGGCCGGTGCGGACCTCGGGGCCCTTGGTGTCGAGCAGGATGCCGACGGGCAGACCGAGCTCCTTGGAAATACGACGGACGCGCTCGATGCGACCGTGGTGCTCGTCGTAGGATCCGTGCGAGAAGTTAAAACGGGCGACGTTCATGCCCGCCTTGATCATCTCGCGGATGGTCTCGTCGCTATCGCAGGCGGGACCCATGGTGCATACAATCTTGGTGCGCTTGTACATTCAGACCTCCATCTGACATCGTCTTGCGCTGATAGATAAACCATAAGAAATAAAACTGAGATGATTATAACGAAATGGCGACCGAATACCCCAAAAAATCGACCGTATGCCGAATTAGAAGTTCATTTTTTGCGGAAAAACGGTATATGCAAAAACTTTACCAACCGTTCTGACCGCTGCTATCTGGGCGATATTTCAGTTTGACGATGTGCCGAAGAAAAAACGTTTTATCAATATTGAGCATCACACGGTCTGCATCGTTGCACTCGAGCCGTGTTTCCAATTGGAATGTTTTGGCTAGACGCGCTGCTTTGGGGTACCATAGCTCCACTATCAACTGCCGCTCAGCACGGCAGCCTTGATGAGCCCTTGCCCTTCTCCTGGGAATTATGATCGGGCATCAATCTGCTGAGTGGCCCGAATCCCAGGAGGGGACTCTATATGCAAAAGGAATACCTGTCCGCCGCGGCGGAGGTGCTCAGCGACCAGGGCGTCGATGAGAACCTCGGCCTGAGCAACGACGAGGCGTCGTCGCGCCTCGCCAAGACAGGCCCTAACAAGCTCGAGGAAGCCGAGAAAACGCCGCTGTGGAAGCGTTTCTTTGAGCAGATGGCCGACCCCATGGTCATCATGCTGATCGTTGCCGCCGTCATCAGCGCGCTCACGGGTATGGTCAAGGGCGAGCCCGACTTTGCCGACGTCGCCATCATCATGTTCGTCGTTATCGTCAACTCGGTACTGGGCGTGGTCCAGGAAGCCAAGAGCGAAGAGGCCCTCGAGGCCCTGCAGGAGATGAGCGCGGCGCAGTCCAAGGTGCTGCGCGACGGCAAGCTCGTGCACCTGCCGAGCGCCGAGCTCGTGCCCGGCGATGTGATCATGCTCGAGGCGGGCGACTCCGTCCCGGCCGACTGCCGTGTGCTCGAGAGCGCCACGATGAAGATCGAGGAGGCCGCCCTTACCGGCGAGTCCGTGCCCGTCGAGAAGCATGCCAACGTCATTGAGCTCGCCGCCGGCACCGACGACGTGCCGCTCGGCGACCGCAAGAACATGTGCTACATGTGTTCCACCGTGGTATACGGCCGCGGTCGCGCCGTCGTGGTCGGCACCGGTATGAACACCGAGATGGGCAAGATCGCCGGCGCCCTGGCCGAGGCCAAGGAAGAGCTCACGCCGCTGCAGGTGAAGCTCGCCGAGCTCAGCCGCATCCTTACCATCATGGTTATCGTCATCTGCGTCGTCATCTTTGGCGTCGACATCATCCGCCACGGCGTGGGCAACGTTCTCACCGATCCGACCGCGCTGCTCGACACCTTTATGGTCGCTGTCTCGCTTGCCGTCGCCGCCATCCCCGAGGGCCTGGTTGCCGTCGTGACCATCGTGCTGTCGCTCGGCGTGACCAAGATGGCCAAGCGTCAGGCGATTATCCGCAAGCTCTCTGCCGTCGAGACCCTTGGCTGCACGCAGACCATCTGCTCCGACAAGACCGGTACCCTCACCCAGAACAAGATGACCGTCGTCAAGCACGAGCTCGCTGCGCCTAAGGAGAAGTTCCTGGCCGGCATGGCTCTGTGCTCCGACGCCCAGTGGGACGAGGAGCTGGGCGAGGCCGTGGGTGAGCCGACCGAGTGTGCGCTCGTCAACGATGCCGGCAAGGCGGGGCTCACTGGCCTGACTGCCGAGCATCCGCGCGTGGGCGAGGCCCCGTTTGACTCGGGCCGCAAGATGATGTCCGTGGTCGTCGAGACCCTGGACGGCGAGTATGAGCAGTACACCAAGGGCGCGCCCGACGTGGTGATCGGCCTGTGCACCCATATCTACGAGGGCGACAAGGTCGTTCCGCTGACCGAGGAGCGTCGCGCCGAGCTCGTGGCCGCCAACAAGGCCATGGCCGACGAGGCCCTGCGCGTGCTGGCGCTGGCAAGCCGCGCCTACACCGAGGTCCCGGCCGACTGCAGCCCCGCTGCGCTCGAGCACGACCTGGTCTTCTGCGGCCTGTCCGGCATGATTGACCCGGTCCGTCCCGAGGTGGCCGACGCCATCCGCGAGGCGCACGACGCCGGTATCCGCACCGTCATGATCACGGGCGACCACATCGACACCGCCGTGGCCATCGCCAAGCAGCTGGGCATCGTCGCCGATCGCAGCCAGGCCATCACCGGTGCCGACCTCGATCGCATGAGTGACGAGGAGCTCGACGCGCACATCGAGGACTACGGCGTGTACGCTCGCGTCCAGCCCGAGCACAAGACCCGCATTGTCGAGGCTTGGAAGTCGCGCGACCAGATCGTGGCCATGACGGGCGACGGCGTCAACGACGCCCCGTCCATCAAGCGCGCCGATATCGGCGTGGGCATGGGCATTACCGGCACCGACGTCACCAAGAACGTCGCCGATATGGTGCTCGCCGACGATAACTTCGCCACCATCATCGGTGCCTGCGAAGAGGGCCGTCGCATCTACGACAACATCCGCAAGGTCATCCAGTTCCTGCTTTCGGCCAACCTTGCCGAGGTCTTCTCGGTGTTTATCGCCACGCTTATCGGCTTTACCATCTTCCAGCCGGTGCAGCTGCTGTGGGTGAACCTGGTCACCGACTGTTTCCCCGCGCTCGCGCTGGGCATGGAGGATGCCGAGGGCGACATCATGAAGCGCAAGCCGCGCAACGCCAAGGACGGCGTCTTTGCTGGTCACATGGGTCTGGACTGCGTTGTCCAGGGCCTGATCATCACCGTGCTGGTGCTGGCGAGCTTCTTTGTGGGCGTGTACTTTGACATGGGCTACATCCACATCGCCGATATGATCGCCGGCAATGCCGACGAGGAAGGCGTGATGATGGCGTTCATCACGCTCAACATGGTCGAGATCTTCCACTGCTTCAATATGCGCAGCCGTCGTGCGTCGCTGTTTAGCATGAAGAAGCAGAACAAGTGGCTTTGGGCTTCGGCTGCGCTGGCGCTGGTGCTGACGGTGATCGTAACCGTGCAGCCGACGCTTGCCGAGATGTTCTTTGGCCCCGTGACGCTTGAGTTCAAGGGCGTTGTCGCCGCGCTGGGTCTGGCCTTCCTGATCATTCCGCTGATGGAGATCTACAAGGCGATCATGCGCGCGGTCGAGAAGGAGTAAGTTAACCTGTCCGGGCCCGCCCCTGCGTGTTTTCTTCTTCGCTGGTCCTCGCGCTTCGCGCTGCGGGATCGCTCAGAAGAAAACACTCCCGGGGCGGGCCCTGTGGTATCCTTGCTGGCTTTCTCGCGCGCGGATGAAAAAGGGCTGAGGGAAAGTTTGTGAGCTGGTCGGGCTTTGCCCGGCCAGCTCTATTTTTAGAGCATTTGCTCGACCGACTCTTTTTGTGAGCTGGATTGTATGGGGTTGAATCGGCGACGCGTTAGGAGAAGCCGGGAACGTCGCTGAAGGGGATTTGGGGCATAAAGAGAACGATGACGGCCATAATTCCCCAGTAGATTTGCAGAGGTAGCGGAGCCGATATCAGGGCATTAAAGAAGGACAAACCCTTTTTGCTTCCATATAGCTGGACCGAGCTGAGAAGAGCAATTCCAAAAGAGATGGCGCTCGGCCAGCATGCTTTGACAATGAGGCTAAGGAAATAGCATATTAATGTTATCGCTATGCACCCAATGCCCCAGAGCCACTTCTTGTTGAGGAAATACTGGATACCCCATACACCAATTACGGGGGCAATGATGACTGGCAACATAGCCGTATCCTAACTATTTATACAACGAATGTATTCTCCGGAGTTGGGGGGATAGACGCTGCAAGGTAGACGGTACGTGTTGCCTGCGGGTACGGGGCGTCCAAGGAGTTGCTTTGCTGCATACTCAGTCCAATAACCTCCGGTTATGCTTATGAACTTCTTAATAAGTCCGTCGATTACAACCCCCGTTACATAGCCGATGAGTTCTTTTCCAATAAAAATGGCAATTTTGACGATCCATTCTTTAGCGCCGCGTGTGGCAGCTGCTAAATCATCCAAAGACAGGGTCTGGAATCGATCGATAATTTGGACATCTCCGTTTTCATCTAGTGCGTATGTCGTCCATCCTGTGCCGGACTCATTGACAGCTTCAATGTACTCTTCGGCAGAAGGGAACTCTACTTCAAGAGGTTGCGCCTTAGATTGCTTTGGTGAAATGGCAATTGAGCAAAGCGCAACTGCGCTTGCGATGAATGACTTACGGCTTACGGGAACGTTACGTAGCATGTGTATCCTCCTGACATTTAGCTTGACATTGCTGTGTTGTTCAGATTCAGCCTCCAATCCGTGAAACGCATTTCAAACGAATCAAGCGTGGAAAGGTCGAACTCGGACGCTATCTTTCCTTCAGAGATGGCAAAAATTGAAGGATAAAACTCGAATGACGGCAGAAGCGCCTTAAGTGTTTCCCTATCAACCTCCTTTTGGCTCTTAGGGACAACGAGGATCTCGATGTCGTTCTTGAGACTCGGCGAAAGCGAGCGTTCTGCCGCACGGAGCTCTTCACAGGCCGGGCAGCCCTCCAGCTCAATTTGCACGATAAAAGATTCGCCTTTGCTTAATTTCGATCGAAATTCGGGCAATGAGATATTGATTGGATCGGAATTGGTTCGTACTGACGAGAAGAGGGCGAAAAGGGACAGCGATAAGATAAGGATAAGGACGGCTTGCTTTCTCATGGGTCCTCCAAACTCTATAAAGTTAAATTACTTTATATAAAACATTAAATAAAGATTCTTAAAAATGAACGGTATCGATTTGCTGGTAAACGGTTTTGAGCGAGAGCGGTTGGATTGAAAAGTACAATGAACGCAGGGAAATAAGGAAAAAAGGAGGAGAAATGAAAGATCGCGATATACATCTGCGGTTGACGACGAGTTTTCTGACAATCTTCTGTATCGCCCTGGCGGTTCAAGCGCTATGTTGCGTGGTGTTGTTCGTTCATCTTGCGAACCTGTTGCTCATCGAGGGTATCTCTGCGGTGAGCGGCGGATTTCTGCTCTTGTTTATGGTTAGCACGCTTTGCGACGCTGCAACGTTTCTTCTGTTTACGATTCTGACGGCGAAAGTCAGGCATGAGGGTCGTCCTTTTGGTAAGTGGCAGACCAGGATTTTGGTCGCGGCTGGCCTCCTGATGTCGGTAAAAGCCGTCATCAGCATCATATGGCCGACGATTCAATTACCATACAGCAATGTTCTTGGAACGGCTGAGCCCGTGTTTCCCGAGTTTGATTTTCAATCGCTTTCTTACGGACTCGTTTTCTTTGCGTTGGCGGGGGTCTTTGAATACGGTAGGGTATTGCAGGAAGATGCAGACGAGATTCTCTAGGGGGTGGCACGGTGCCGATTGTTATGCGTCTTGACCGCGTGATGGCGGACCGTAAAATCTCGTCGCAGGAACTTGCCGAAATCATTGGAATATCGCCTGTTAATCTGTCTCGAATTAAAACGGGAAGACTCAAGGGGATCCGCTTTTCTACACTTCAAGCAATGTGCGAGGCGCTTCATTGCAAGCCCGGCGACATCATCGATTGGATGGATGATGACGAGTACGCCGCAGCATTTGGTAAGTCGGACGGAACAATGCGTTAAAATACCTGCTCAGTTGTGTGGTTTTGTGCTGGGAGGCGCTTGTGGGCAAGGCTAAGGCTAAGGCGAAGAAAAAGACGACGGGGGCGCGGGCTAAGCGCGATCGTCGTCGGAAGCTCGCGACCGAGGCTCCCGCATCTGCTGAGGAGCTGCTGGCAAGCGTGCCGGGGCTTGACGCGCTGCAGGATGTTCCGGCGTTCGACGATCTGCCGGTCGATGCGGCTCAGCAGGCTGCATTTGACGACTTTTGCGCGCAGGCCGAGGAGCCCGAGCAGATGCAGCTCGGCGCCGTGGTGCGCCTGGACCGTGGGTTTCCGTTGGTGGCGACTGCCGATGACGCGTTTCGTGCCGAGCATGCCGTAGGGTTTGCCAAGTCGCGTGGCGAGGACGAGGTCTTGCTGCCCGCTGTGG
>USCS01000017.1 GCA_900552875.1 uncultured Collinsella sp.
GGAAGCGTCCTCGCATCGACGATTCCCATCTCGGCGATGCGGGCCTGGAGCATGCGGTCCTGCGCGGCGAGGAACTCGTCGGCCGCCGGCATCGGCTCGCGCACGTTGACGAGGGCACGGTAGGCTTCGAAGAGGGCCCGCTCGTCGCCCTCCAGCGACGATGCCGTTTCGCGGGCTTTCTTTGCCCCGAAGCGCTCCTCCGCAAGATAGCGGACACAGTAGGCGAGGTCTTCCATCCGCTTCATCCTCCTATCCTCCGTATCGTGCCGTGCGGGCACGCCTCTTCGCACAGCCCACAGCGCAGGCACGACCCCTGGTCGATCCTGAACGTCCCGTCTTCGGCGCGTGCGATGCAGCCTTGCGGGCAGACGGCGGCGCATGCTCCGCAGCGTTCTCTGTTCTACTGTTTCTCTAGAACTTGCCGTTCTCGTTCTGCCAATCGGACGGGTCGGCGATGGTCTCCATGACGTCCCAGTGCTCGGCGATCTTGCCGTCCTCCACGCGCCAGAGGTCGTAGTACGACGTGGGCTTGCCGCCGAAGGTGCCCTCGCTCACGCCCAGGACGAAGTTGCCCTGCGCGAGGACTTGGTGAGTCTTGTCGTAGACCATCTGGATGCCCGCAGCGGCGAGCGTCTCGAGCGCAGCGCCCAGGCCGGAGAGCCCGTCGGCGATGCCGGTGTTGTGCTGGAGGTAGGCGTCGCCCGCGAAGTACTCCGGAGTCTTCTCGGGGTGCTTCCCCTGCATGACGTCCACGAGGAACGCCTCGACGAGGGCCCGGTTCTCCTCGGTCCTGTCGAGGTCGGTGGCCTCGGTGACGCCGTCGCTCTGCGTGCGGCCGGAGGGGTTCGGTCCGGCGACTTCGGCGAGGTTGTCCCAGTGCTCGGCGATGAGACCCTCCTCGTTGAAGCGGAAGATGTCGAAGGCCACCTGCTCGCCGGCCCCCGCGAAGTTGTAGACGGTCTGCAGGAACACCTTGTCGCCGTCCTCGAACGCGCGGATGTTTGTCACCGTCGTCTTGGCGGGGGCGGAGGCCAGGTACTCCACAGAGCCGACGAACGCGTCGCGGCCCGTGCCGTAGGCGAGGTTGTGCTGAATGTAGCCCTCGTCGAGGAGGCTCGCCGCCAGCTCGGTGTCTCCGGTGGCAAACGTGCCGATGAGGTCGAGTGCTTTCTGGATGTTGCTCATTTCCATTCCTTTCCCTGTGGGTCTGCGGCCCTTCTCGCCGCTTGCTTGGCTTCATGGTAAAATGCGTGGTGCCAAATAAGAAGTAGGCACTATAAAGTGCGGTAGGTACTTAAAAGTAACCATATATGAACAGGTGATATGCAATGAGCGACGATGAAATCGGCTATACCGAGCACCGAAACGACGAGCTTCCCAAGAGAAGCGACCTTCCCGCCTGCCCGGTGGAGACCTGCGTGTCTCTGATCGGCAGCAAGTGGAAGCTGCTCATAATGCGGGATCTGCTCCTGAACGGTTCGATGAGGTTCAAGGCCCTCCAGCGTAGCGTCGGGGGCGTCTCGCAGAAGGTCCTCACAACGAACCTGCGCAGCATGGAGGACGCGGGGCTCGTTGTCAGGAGGGTCTACGCGGAGGTCCCGCCCCGCGTCGAGTACTCCCTCACGGAGCTGGGGCAGAGCCTGAGGCCCATCATGGACTCCATGTGGGCGTGGGGGGAGTCCTATCAGGCTTTAGCGAAGTGAAGTTCAATTCGGATAATGAGGATGAGAGCAAGCAGAACCGCCATACGAAGGGCAGCTGGTACTACGTCTGGAAGGGCGTCTACGAGATCATGGAGCTCTTCCCGGAGTATCTGCCCAACATGTATCAGGCGCTCAAGGCGTTCACGCTCAACAAGACGGTCCCGTCCATGAAGGTGGCCAAGGAGATTCTTGACGACATGATCGAGGTCAACAAGGATTTCTGGCCTGAGCTTAAGTAACGAGGCCTTTGACGGCCCGGCTGCGAACGGTTCACTGCGGCCCCTGAGGTCCATAGGCTCCCTTGGGGTACATCCCAGGGGGAGTCTCTCAGAAGCGCCCAGAGGGGGCGCTTTTTGTGTATATAAAGGCAAAAGGGATATTCAATGAAAACCCTGGCTGATCTGTGGTCCTCGTTTATTTCGGCTGGCTATATTACAGATTCTCGGTGACCTTGCGCAGCAAAGGCAAAACGCTCCGTAGTCGTTGCGTCGTATCTACAACGATTTGATAATCGTTGTACAATCGTTGCAACGATTTAGGGATAGGAGCGGCTATGCAGAGAGAAACTGATGACCTGGAATATAAATCCGAAATCAACAGGGGCTTTTTGAAGACGGTGAGCGCGTTCGCCAATTTCAACGGCGGCCGCATAGTGTTCGGTGTTGACGACGATGGCACTGTGGTGGGGCTCGATAACCCTAAGCAGGCATGCCTAGACATCGAGAACAGGATCAACGACTCGATTTCGCCGCGTCCGTCGTTTCTTCTAGAGATAGGAGAAAATGGAAGAACGGTCGAGCTTTCGGTAGAGGAGGGGCTTGATAAACCCTATTTGAGCGGCGGTAAGGCCTACAGAAGGTCGGACTCCGCAACGGTTGAGGTGGACGGCGTGGAGCTGAAACGTCTCATACTGGAAGGGCAGAACCTCAGCTTCGATGCGCTGCCCGCCCGTTCTGGCGACCTTGAATTCACCGTTTTGGGAAAGAGGCTGTCAAGTGCTTTGGGCGTCAATGCCCTGACGAACGACGTCATGAGGACACTCGGCCTGCTCGACGGAGACGCGTTTACCAATGCTGCGGCGTTGCTCGCCGACGAGAATGCGTTCTCAGGAATTGACATGGCTAAGTTCGGGGCGGACCACGATACTATTCTTGATAGGGAAACCGTAAAGGGCGTTTCTGTGATCGCTCAGTTCGACCGCGCGATAGCGTTTTTCGAAAGGTATTGCGAGTACGAGGCCATTGAGGGCGCAGACAGGGTGTCGGTGGAAAGGATTCCGAAAAAAGCCTTCCGCGAGGCCATTGCGAATGCCCTCGCGCATCGCACCTGGGATGTGGACGCATGCGTAAGGATCTCGCTTTCAGATGACGATGCGGAGATCGTCTCGCCGGGAGGGTTGGTTCCGGGAATGACGAAAGAAGCGTACCTCGAGGGTCGTTTCTCCCTGCTCAGGAACCCAGTGCTTGCCGAGAGCATGTTCCGCGCGGGGCTCATTGAGAAGTTTGGGACGGGCGTGCGCCGTATAAGGCGTGCGTACGAGGGCACCGGGTCTTCACCGAGTTTCGAGGTGGGCGACGGCTACATCTCCGTCAAACTCCCCTTCGTCGATAGACGATGCGCGCTGACGGACGAGGAACGGCTGGTGCTCGATGCCATTCCGGAGAACAGGCTCGTGTCGCGCTCGACCGTGTCGGAGGTGACCGGATACGAGAAGACGAAGACGGTGCGTCAGCTGAACTCCCTTGTGGGCAAGGGCTACCTAAGGCAAGAGGGGGAAGGCCGCGGAAGAAGATATGCTCGTGCAGATTAAGGCTTCAGGCTGCGAGTGGGAGCAAGTTCGTCCTTAAAAATGTTCCGACAATCATTTTTACGTCCCTATTTTGTGCCAAATAGATTTGCTCACCCAGCGGCTCGTCCCAAATGCCCGGCGAGGATGCGCGCAATCCATTCCGCGCCGTAATGGCTCCGATTGAAAAAGTCGGAGCCATTCCTTTATGCAGAGGGACCATCGCGCGTTGGACAAAACTACCACGAAGGGGACAGGCACCTTTGTGGTGGTATTTGTCCCGAGGCGAATCGACGCGGGGAACAAGCGGCAGTTTCTTGAATAGATATATGGACATGTTGGCGTTAACATTGGCTGTATGGGAATTGACTATCTAGTTTGTAGGGTATCCTTGCAGGTAAACGAGCGACCACTCACAGCCAAATATCGACCGTTCGCAGATTGAGTGGGTTAAAACAAAACGTTGTGCAAAAAACAACAGAGTGTCATTTATCTATATTTGCCAACAACGCTACCTGCGGTTTTCCAAAACTGAAAAATCGAATAACACTGCATAGTTTGAACAAATGTCAAGAAAAAGATACTGAGAAAAGAAATCGATAGAATCGGGCTTTTCGTTGTTTAAACAATGAGTAATAATATGTATATCTTGCGCGCTCTATACTAATTCGTGAAAGAGCGAGATCGCGGTCTCTTGGGGGAGGAGGCATCGATGACGGCAAATTCAGATAAATCTAAGCAGAACAATAAAGCGGCACATCGTGTGCTGGCAGGTGTTTTGTGCGGAGCTTCCGTTTTGAGCCTGGTGCTGTCGCTCGTTATGCCCCCGATCTCGCAGGCCATCGCCAACGACACCCAGACAGTTTCTGCTGAGGAAACTGTAATGGGGGGGGGTTCCTCAAGTGACTCCGCTGCTGTAGGTAACACCAACGAGGATGCCGAAAACCAGAATAGCGCCGCCACCTCTGCGAGCGCGGCTACCACTGTGGGCAAGGGCATCTACAAGCCCACGTCTATCGGTATCGGTACGAATATCGATGTCTCCACCCCCGATCCCGGCGTGGCCACCTTCGTCGGCCGCGACATGTACATCGGTGGTAAGCCGAGCAACCCTAGCATTCTTGGTGCGGAAAACGCCCCCACCGGTTCATATGCCGTTGAGGCGGAGGGCCTTACCGTGGTCCGTGGCAAGCTTGCCATGAATCCACTCAAAGAGAGCTGGCCCTATAATGGGTCTGGCGCTGGTTTTCGCTTTGGCACCGTCGGTTTTGGTTCCCAGTTCCGTCCTGTCGTCGGCAGCACTGTGCTTGCGGTGGCCGGAATCAACAGTGAGATCACCAATATGAGTGTTGGTTACAACGGGGACTCGCCGAGTACGACTACCGTTGGCGCTTGGAACAAAGGCGCTTGGGTCGGACAGCAGAAATCTTCTGAGGGCGCGACTCCTTCCGGCTTTGCCTACACCGCGCAGATCGCAGGTCCCATCACATACTGGAAAGATAACGATCGACGCCAATCCGTGGTGACAACGCAGGGCAATTGGCACGAGGGCGAGACCCCTAAGGATAGCAATCTGTTCAATAAAAATGCTGGTTTGACTGATGTCAACGGTAAGAATTACACCAATTTCCTGGAGTCCGAAGTAAAGGCGAAGATATCCACGCCCCTTGCAAAGCTTGCTGCTACCGGGAGTTACACGGTCGATGTTGCCAAGACGGCGGACAACTACACCATTAAAAAGTACAACAACTCGGATAACAGACCCACGTACGGTCTCAAGTTCGATAACTCCACTAAGACTTTTACTCGCAAGACGAATTACACCGATGTAAACGGCAACAACGCTTCCGCCCAGGTGAAACTTGTCAACAACGAGAAGCTCATCACGTTTACCGGCAATGCGAACGAAAGCGGCAACGGTTCTCCGCTTCAAGTCTTTAACCTGAAGGCGTCGGATCTTACCAACTCCATTGGCGACACGACCTACCGTGGCGTGGACTTCAGCTTCGAGAACATACCCGAGGGCGCTTCCGTGGTCGTCAATATCGTCGATGAAAAGGGCCACTCTGCGACCCCGGTCGAGTTCAACACTGGTTGGCGTTTCTGGTGGAATGGTAAGGAAATCTCCCGCGGGTACGAGGAGGATGGCGACGGCAATACTCGGTCTCTGTACTCCACTGCCGCCCAGAGCATCATGTGGAATTTCGCAACGGCCAAGCAAGTCACCATCCGAGGCGGTATGGCCCTTGAGGGCAATAAAGAGCTTAATTCTAACGCAGACGGGAAGTGGACCGACGACGACCCGGCAGCCGCCATGTTGGGCAGCATAGTTGTTCCCAACGGCAGCTTCGAGGATCACGTGACCACCAACGGACGCGTTTATGTTGGCGAGGACTTCCAGATGTACAACCCCACGGTCGCGGGAAAATTCACTGAGGGTGACTCGGCTTCCGTCATCGATATGGACCAGGAGCGTCACAATTTCCCGTGGTCCGGGTCGTATACACCGGACGGTTCCTCCATTGCATGGAGCAAGGTGGATGCTGCGGACCGCACCACGCCGCTCGCAGGTTCTGAGTGGGCGATTTACGCGAGCGAGAATGATGCGAAGAACAAGCAGAACAGCATCGTCTCCATTGTGGATAACGGTATGAATGACTTCGATCCTACCGTTGGCACCATTCAGTTCAACTACCTGAACCAGAAGGCCAATATTGGCAACCCTGATAACAAAGACTACTTCACGTACTACATTCGCGAGACTAAGGCGCCGGAGGGCTACGAGCTTTCCAATGAGATCTATACCTCGAAGATGTTCCACACGGGCGATGAACTCAACCTTGTGGGCAACGTGGACACCAGCGGCAACGAGAATTCCAAGCCGCAGAGCGCCATCCCCAACGCCAAGATCACCGGTACGGTGTCTTGGACCAAGGTGGCGGAGGACGATTCCTCGAAAACGCCGTTGAAAGGTTCCGAGTGGAAGCTTGCGAAACTGGGTGCCGATGACTCGACCGAGGAGAAGTCCTGGACCGTGAGCGACCGGGTGAGCGACCAGTCGACTTCGAGCGATACCACGTGGGCAGACACCGACACCGCGCCTGGCAAGTTCACGCTCGAGGGCCTGCAGCCGGGCACGTACACGCTTGTTGAGACCCAGGCTCCGTTTGGTTACGAGAAGAACCCGAAGGATTACAAGTTCACGGTGTCCAGCACGGACGGCTCCATCACGTGGACCGAGGACAAAAAGCCGACTTTCGACGAGGGCGGCAACGCGTACATTTCCGATTCTCTCACCACCACGTCCGTGACGGTCCCGGTGACCAAATCTGTTCGCAATACGGATTGGCCGAAGGATTCCAGCGGTAAGTACGTTGCGTTCAAATTCAGCATCGCGGCTACAGGGGAAAATAAGGGTAACGCACCTAAGCCCGAACCGACGACTATTTCCGTTGTTCCCTCAGGCTCCACTAAGCTCAACGACGCCACGGCGACCTTTGGCGCCATGACGTTCAACAAGTCGCACCTGTCCGATACCCACGGTAAGGCGGGTGACTACGCCAAGACCTACACCTACACGGTGAAGGAGGTCGCGCCTACCTCCGATGCCATTGACAAACTCCGCTACTCCAAAGCTGAGTACCAGATTGCCGTCACGGTGAAGGCTGTCATGGGTGAGACCACTGGCAAGTACACTGGCCTCACCACCTCCACCACGGTCACGCAGGTGAAGGACGACATGGGCAACACCGTTAATAAGGTCATCGGCACCGTCGATGCGCCTAAGGACATTCCCGCCTCCACCTTCACCAACGTGAAAGTCCTCACGGACCTCCCGCTTACCGGCGCGGGTTGGACCGAGAACTCCATGCTCCTCGTGGGCGCCGGTCTCATGCTTCTGGGCGGCATCGCTGCGGGAGCGTATTGGTTTGCTACAAAGCGCCACCAGGACGATTCGTCCGATGGCGCCGGTAGATAGATGTTTTTAAATGTCGGGGTCATTTCTGAAAGGGGAATCATGAACCGATTCGTACAAAAGCTGATCGCCGGCGCCGCCGCCGTAGCGATCGCCGTAACCGGCCTAATGGGCGGCGCGTCCACGGCCAAGGCTGCGGGTCCCGCACAGCCGACGGAGGGTACCATCACCATCATCAACAACGATTCCGCATCATATGACCATACGTTCGAGGGCTGGAGGCTCGCCACCCTGAAGAACGTTACCGTTGCCGGTACGGGTGAGAATACCTCTATCAACTTCGAGATCGATACCACTGACGAATTCGTTGACGTTATTGTCGAAGTCATGAGTGAGATGACCGTGGACGGCAAAAACGTTAAGACCGAGTACGAAGCTGACAATAACTACAACGGTAAGGTGGATGGTACCGAGGCAAACCCTATGGGCTACCTTATCGACAAGGTGTTCAAGGATGATGAGAAAGCTACTTTCGAAAACACTGAGACGCTGTGGATGAACAGTTCCTCTGCTCTCCGTAAATTCGCGACTAAGCTTTCCGCAAAGACCCTGACCACCTCCGTGGCTGACAATCACAAGACGGATTTCAAGAGCGGTACTGCGACGACCGGCGTGAATGAGTGCAAGCAGGGTTTCTGGTTCCTGGTGGACACGACCGCCGATCCGAAGGACACCGCTAACGCGAATGCTATCGAGTCTCAATCCATCCCGATGCTGCTCGCTACCAAGCTCGTTAACCTGACTGGTCAGGGTGCTCCTGACTACGCTGGCGCTACTGCGAACCTAGGCACCGTGACCCTTAAGGCCAACGAGCCTTTCATCAGCAAGGAGATCACCAACGTCAACGAGGCTAATACCGATTCCAAGACCAAGGCGGACGCTCGTATCGGCGACAAGATCACCTATACCCTTACCACCAAAATCCCGAACTACACCGGTTACAACGACGGCTCCCGCGTGCTGCAGCTTATCGATACCGCTGCTCACGGCCTGAAGGACGTTACAGTTACCAAGGTTATGGTTGGCAACTCCGAGCTTAAGACTGATGATGCTACCGATAACAACGGCTACGTCCTGACGCAGCTCAAGAATCAGACCGATCCCCTAGACAACTGTAAGAAGGATGACGCCACCGTCACCACGGTTGACCTTGCTCACTACGTGAACTCGAACGACAACATTGACTCTGGTGCTACGGTTACCGTTACCCTGACCGCTGTTGTCGACTCCGATGCCGTTATCGCTGGCGTTGGTAATCCCAACACCGTTGAGCTTGCATACTCTCGTACCCCGAGCGGTGAAAAGCATCAGGTTCCGGGCCCCACCGTTCGCGTGTACACCTACGATTTCAGCATCCACAAGACCAACATGGCTGGCAACGAGTCGCTTTCTGGTGCTCAGTTCGCGATTGCCCGCGTGGATGCGAACAATACTGAGACATTCATGAAGGTTGACGCCAACGGAATGTGGTCTGATGCGACGAACGCCGACCTCACCGAGGGTAAGCCGACCGTCGGTGGAAACGCAGCTTTCAGCACTAATGGCGCCGGCAATATCTCCATGAAGGGTCTGCCTGCTGGCACGTATCACGTCTACGAGATCAAGGCGCCTGATGGCTACACCAGCATCGGCCTTCCCGATTTCAAGTTCACCATCGACCCGAAGTTTGATAACGCCAGCACGACGGTAGCGTCCGTGGCGTACACGAAGGCCGCCAACACCGACGCACGCATCGCCTTCGACACCGACACCCCCTCTCAGGCCAACGTCAAGAACGCCAAGAATCTCACCGAGCTGCCTATGACTGGTGACCTGGGCATCAAGGTTTTCATCACCGTGGGCGTGCTGCTCATGGCTGCTGGCGCCGCCTTCGCCCTGAGTGCACGTATGCGCGCTTAATTCCCTAGATTGATGACGCGGCGAGCGGGCGATCGTCATCTCCTATCAGCGCCCGCGCGCTGCGTCCTCATATTCTCCTTTCGCCGCACCCCGTCGCGCTTGGACCCGCGGCGGGGCGCGGTGCTTTAACCGTGCCCTCGCACCCACACCCCTGGAGGTGAACCACATGAAGGCAATCAGGCCCGTATCGACGATGCGCACGCCGAGCGGCGGTTCGAACCCGGCTTCCCCCAGCCGGCGTAAACCGCCCCTCGTCCTGCGCCTGCTTTCCCTTCTGTGCTTTGCCGCCGGCTTTGCCATCGTGGCCACGCCACTCGTCCTGCGCGCTATGTCCCAGGCTGAGCAAACGGCCGCCGTTACCGCTGCGCAAAGCACCGTGGACGGCTGGCCCTACCCGCAGGCCGAGGAGGCCCTCGCGGCCGCCCGCGCCTACAACGAGCAGCTGGCTGCCGGCGGTCAGGACGTCATCGGCGAGGTCGTGGACCCGTTCGGTAGCACCTCCGGCGCTTCCACCGCCTCTGGCTCTGAGGATTCCATCGCCTCGCAAGACACCGCCTACCAGGGCCTGCTCGACGCGGGTTCGGGCATTATGTGCTCGGTGCGTATCCCCAAGATCGATGTGAACCTGCCTGTGTACCATGGCACCTCCACCGAGGTGCTCGCCGCGGGCGCCGGCCACCTGTACGGAACGTCGCTGCCCGTGGGTGGCGAGAGCACGCATGCCGTGCTCACCGGACACCGTGGCGTGCCGGGCTCGCTCCTGTTCACGCGCCTGGACGAACTGCAGGTGGGCGACTCGTTTTACATCGAGGTGATGGGCGAGGAACTGGGTTACAAAATCGACCGCATCGACGTGATTGAGCCCGACGACGATTCCAAGCTGCGCGTGACCGCCGGCGAGGACCGCGTGACGCTCATGACCTGCACGCCCTACGGCGTGAACTCGCACCGCCTGCTCGTCTCGGGCGTGCGCGCGGATATTCCCGACGAGGTCCCGGTGCCCGAGGACGCACAGGGTATCAACACTACCGCCGTGGGCCTGGGCGTTTTGGGCGCGCTGCTGGCCATTGTGATTGGCCTTTTCGTGGCCGGGCACATGCGCAAGAAGCGCCGCGCGGCTCAGCGTGCGGCCGTGGCGGCTGCGGTGACGCTGGGCGCCGACGCGGCTGCTGGCGATGGCGGAAACGGGTGGACCGTGGGAGCCTCCGGGCATGTGGCCCGTTCCGTCTCCTCTGCTTCAGCCCCTTCGGCTTCCCCCGATTCCGACGCTGATACCCCCGCCTATCGCGGGCGACACCTGCGCTAGCGCCTGCGCTCGACGACATCCTCGCCGGCCAGGACGCGCCCGGCATGGTCAACGTGGGCACGTTCGACTGAGCTGTTTCGATATTTCGGACACTAAGCGCCGGTGTTTGCAGAGAGTGCCGAATAGCAGAATGAGAACTATACTTCACAATCGTGTTAGAATGACTGAAAGTAGTAAATATACTTAACACTCAGGAGCAAGATATGACATTCGACAACCTGTATATCGAGCGTCCTCGGTATCAAAAGCTCCTCGAGTCGTATAAGGGCACCCCTTCGGTCAAGGTACTTCAAGGTGTCCGGCGGTGTGGAAAATCGACCCTTCTAGACATATATCGAAAAAGCCTGCTAGATGGTGGGGTCGAAGATCGTAATGTGTTCTGCCGAAAGTTAGATAGCTTGGCTGTTGGTTTGGACGTCACGGCCGAAACGCTGTTGGATGACTTTACGAGGTTCTACGCGCTTGCTGATTCCAATCTGCCTGTGTACGTTTTTCTCGACGAAATTCAAGAGGTGGACGGCTGGGAGAAGGTCGTGCGCAAGCTGCGGGCGCAGCCGGGTGTGGATGTTTATGTCACGGGCTCCAATGCAGATGTGCTGTCGCGGGAGTTGGCTACGCTGCTAGCTGGCAGATGCACCACGCTCGACGTACACCCCTTGTCTTTTGCGGAGTACCTTGAGTTCTGGAAGGCGCGCAGGGGCGCGCTTGATTCTGTTGACGAGGCATTTGCGTATTATCTGCGCTACGGTGGCATGCCGGGGCTCTTCTATGTTCCAGAAGGAGAGGAATTTTGGCGTCGTGAGCTTCGAGGGATATACGATAGCGTGCTGTTGAAAGACGTGGCCCTGCGTTGTGCGGTTCGCGATATGGTCGCCCTCGATAGGTTGGCTCGTTACGTGCTCATGATGGGTGGCAATTTGTTTTCGACAAGGAAGGTCGCTTCGGCGCTCGCTGCTAGCGGGCTGAAAGTATCGCCTTCTACGGTAGACGGATACCTCGATGCGTTGGCAAAGGCGTATTTGGTGTACCCCTGTATGCAAGAGGGCCTTGCGGGCAAGAAGGTGCTCGCTCCGCAGAGGAAGTTCTACGCGGTGGACAGTGGCCTTACGGGGTTGGCTAGAGATTTTCGGGCGCGCGATACCGGCTATGCGCTCGAAGGCGCGGTTCATATGGAGCTTGTGCGGCGCGGCTACAGCGTTGCCGTGGGAACGTTGCTTGCCGGGGAGGTTGATTTTGTTGCGCGTAGGCACGATGAAACGGTGTACGTGCAGGTTAGCCAGACCATTCTTGCAGAAGAGACGTATGCGCGTGAAGTTGAGCCGCTCGAAGCGATTCGCGATTCTTTCCCTAAGGTGATTATCACGCTGGACCGCGTTGGGTTGGGAACAACAAAGACGGGGATCAAAATCGTGAATGCAGTGGACTGGATGCGGGCGGGGTAGGCACATCGCCGCTTTCGTTTGCAAGAACGCTGAGACTCACTCTTCGCTCGCCTCGGCCGCGTCGCCCCTCAGTTGCGCGTTCTGTGAGCTGTTTCAATATTTCGAACACTAAGCTGCCAGTTTTAATTACCCTCGGCATACTTGCGCGAGCATCTGCTCGTGCTACACTTGCAATTGCTGTTTCAGGGCGGGGTGGAATTCCCCACTGGCGGTAAATCGGGCGGTGCCAAAGGGGTGCCGTGGCGCAGGCGAGGCGTCTGCGGCCGAGCCGATGAGTCCGCGACCCGAGCGTGTGTTGGTTCGCATGCCGGCTGAACTGGTGAGATCCCAGTACCAACGGTTAGAGTCCGGATGAAAGAGGCAGGTGATCTTATGTCTGAACAGTCGCAGCATATCCATTTTGAGAACACGAATAGGTGGAGCACCAAACAGCTCGTTACTATGGCGCTGATGTGTGCCTTGGGCGCCCTGTTTATGTATGTGCAGCTGCCCATCCTTCCCTCGGCGCCGTTTTTGACGTATGACCCGTCGCTGGTGCCGGCGATGGTGTGCGGATTTGCGTATGGTCCCGGTGCCGGTACTGCTGTTGCCGCCATGGCGATTGCTATCCATGCGCTTACTACGGGTGACTGGGTCGGCGCGCTTATGAACCTGGTGGCTACGCTGGGCTATATTCTGCCCGTGGCCATCGTCTATCAGAAGATGCATACCTATAAAGGCGCTGTGATCGGCCTGGTGCTCGGCGTTGTTGCCGCTACGGCGCTGTCTATGGTCGCAAACCTTACCATTGGCGTATGGTTCTGGTATGGCTCGGTCGATGTGATTGCCCCGCTCATGCTTCCCGCCGTGCTGCCGTTCAACCTCATCAAGACCGTGCTTAACTCGGTGCTGACGCTTGCCGTGTACAAGGCGGTTTCTAACCTTATTACGCCCAAGAAGGACCAGGTCAAAGGCCGCGCATGATTGAGTGTCGGGGCGTTTCCTTTAGCTATGACGGTGCCGCCCAGGCGCTTGACGGCATCGATCTGAGCATTAAGGACGGCGAGTTTTTCTGCATCCTCGGTGGCAATGGGTCGGGTAAGTCGACGCTTGCCAAGCATCTGAATGCGCTGCTGCAGCCCGATGCGGGCACGGTACGCATCAACGGCATGGATGCGTCCGACCCCGAGCTGGTCTACGACATTCGTTCGACCGCGGGCATGGTATTCCAGAATCCCGATGATCAGCTGGTGGCAACGCTTGTCGAAGATGATGTTGCGTTTGGTCCCGAAAACCTAGGCGTGCCATCGGCGCAAATTGCGCAGCGCGTGCGCGAGGCGCTGAAGGGTGTGGGCCTGGTGGGCTTTGAGCGCCATGAGACCCACGCGCTTTCGGGCGGTCAAAAGCAGCGCGTGGCGCTTGCCGGCGTGCTCGCCATGGAACCGCGCGTGCTCATATTGGACGAGGCTTCCTCGATGCTCGATCCGCGCGGACGCAAGGGCCTTATGAAAGCGTGCCGCGCACTCCACGATCGCGGCATGACCATCGTGATGATTACGCACTTTATGGAAGAGGCTGCCGAGGCCGATCGTGTCGCCGTGTTTCAGACGGGACGAGTTGCCATGCTCGGTAAGCCCGAGGAAATCTTGACGCGGGCGGACGAACTTGCGCAGCTCAACTTGGATATGCCGGCGTCGTGCTGTCTAGGTAGGGCACTTCGTGCGAAGGGTGTGCCCGTTCACGCGCAGGTGCGCGAGGCGGATATGGTTACCAAGGTTGCGCAGGTCTATACCGAGCGAAGTGGAGCAGACATCGCGGGGCAGTCTTCCGTATCCCAGTGGGAAATCGCTGACGGCACTGTTCCGGTTGGCAACGAGGGGAACGCGTCGGAGCCCGTCATCGAGCTATCCCATGTTTCGTACAGTTATTCGCTCAGTCCGCGCGAGCGCCGCCGCTGGCATAAGCGCTCGGCCACTGCGGGCAAATCGAGCAAACAGGCTCTCTGGGGAAACGACCCCAGCAGCCCGTGGGCGCTGCGCGATGTATCGCTGACGGTGCGTCGCGGCGAGTTCCTGGGCTTGGCAGGTCATACCGGTTCGGGTAAGTCGACGCTGGTCCAGCATCTCAACGGTTTGATTCGCCCTCAGGAGGGATCCGTTCGCGCGCTGGGGCTCGATCTGTCAAACAAGAAAGACGCCGCCGCGGTTAAGGCCAAGGTCGGCGTGGTGTTTCAATATCCCGAGCGTCAGCTGTTTGCCGAAACCGTGGCGCAGGACGTGGCGTTTGGTCCGCACAACCTTGGCTTTTCGCAGGCCGAGGTTGCCCG
>USCS01000018.1 GCA_900552875.1 uncultured Collinsella sp.
CCTTGGCCTCGGCGGCGGCACGGACCTTCATGGCCTTCTCGCGCGAGGCCTTCACCTCGGGCGTGATAACGCTCATGGGCTCGGCAGTCGAAACCTGGTAGAAAAAGCCCTTAAAGTCGATCTGCATGTCGGTGATGGCAAGACCAAATAGGTCGTGCGCCTCGTTTTCAAACGGGAACACCGCGGGGTAATACGAGCTGATGGACGGAATCTCCTGGTACTGGTCGATGCCCTCAACCACCAGGTTCTCGATCGCATAGCTGCCGTCCTGCGCAATATGTTCCTGAGCAGCACGAACGTTGATAAACGTATAGACCAAGCGATACGTGCCGTCGTCGACGTTGCGCTCGGCGTGCATTTGCACAAAGCGCGCGCCGACGCCCTTGAGCGCCTGCACATGCGGCAACAGCTCATCGATCCCGACGGTGGTATAGATTGCCTTTTGCATTACTCGGCCTCCTTTGCAGCGGCGGACGTCCCAGCGGGCGTGTCGCCGGCCTCCGCAACAGCCACAAACCCGTCCTCGCCCAGCTCAACGCCACCGTCCCAGGTAGCGGCACCGCCCACGGTGAGTGGATCGCCGCCGGCGCGCATCACGGCCTCCTTCTGGTCCAGGATGCCGCACGCCTCCACAATGGCATCGATCACGGTCTCGGGGCGAACGGCGCACCCGGGCGCGTACACATCCACGGGAATCGCGCGGTCCACGCCGCCGATCACGTTATAGGCATCGCGAAACACGCCGCCCGAGCACGCGCAGATACCGCATGCCACCACACACTTGGGCTCGAGCATCTGGTTGTAGATCTGGCGCACGACAGGCAGGTTCTGGGCATTGACCGACCCCGTCACCAAAAAGATATCCGCATGCTTGGGGTTGCCGGTGTTGACCACGCCAAAGCGCTCCGCATCGAACAGCGGCGTGAGCGAGGCCAGCACCTCGATATCACATCCGTTGCAGCTCGAACCGTCGTAATGAATAACCCACGGCGAGCGCGACATTTTATGATCCATGGATGCCGCCTCCTAAATAAATACGTCGACGAGGATGGGCATAAGGTTGAGCAGGCCAAACACCAGCGCCACGCCCCATCCGAGCCTAAAGCAGCTGCGCCAGGTGCTGCGTGCGAAGGTGTTGTCGATCAGCACCTCGACAAAATACGTCGCAGCCATCACGACCAGGGCTACGACCCAGCTCACCGGGTTGTCCCAAACAAAGAACATGCCCACCCACATCAAAAACAGCACGGTCTCGCACCAGTGCATAAGGGTCATCTTGGCCAGCGTGCCGCCGCTCATCTCGGTGGCGACGCCCTGGACGATCTCCTGATGCGCGTGATGCGAGTACGAAAGGTCAAACGGCGACTTGCGCAGCTTGATGGTGAGCACCGCGAGCAGCGCGAGGAAAATGGGCGCGCTGTACACGATGATGGGGGCCGACTGCCCCGTCACGGCGATGGAATCGAAGCTGTCGGTGGCAAGGTACAGGCCCACGCTCATCAGCAAAACGGCGGGCTCGTAACTCATGACCTGCAGCAGCTCACGGTCGGCGCCGACCTGGGCAAACGGGCTTTGCGTCGAGGCGGACGCCAACACCACAAAGATCGCAGCGAGGGTCACCATAAAAGCGCACAACAGCGTGTTGGAACCCGACACAAAGATGCCGCCGCCCACCACGGTAAAGATGAGCGCGCACGCCATGTAGGTATCGTCCATGGTGTTTACGCTGGCGGGGGCCTTGCGCAGCAGCTTGGCCACATCGTAGAAAGGCTGGAGCAGGCGCGGGCCCACGCGGCCCTGCATGCGGGCCGAAAGTTTGCGGTCAACGCCGTCGATCAGGCCGCCCACAAGCGGCGCCAGTAAGGCAAATGCCACGGTGCCAATAAAAATGCCCACGACGCCCGAACCTTCAAAATACTTGCCGCGCAGCACCGAGGGCGCACTCATGGCAAGTCGCTCGGGCCCAATCCACGCGCAACACAGCAGCGCAAACAAGATAATGCTGCAGCACACGACGCTACCCGCGGGGCCAATACGCTTCTCGCCAAGGGCGTCCTCCGAGTACCAATTGCGCTTTTCGGCCTTCACCTCGTGTCCCATCGAGCCGCGGAAATGGCGATATTTGTCGGTCCCCACGCCCGAAAGGTACACGTTGACGTGCGGTTTGTTGCTCACGCGGAATGAAGTCAGCAGCACCACGGCGATAAACGCCACGATAACCACCATCAGGTACATGGCGTCCTTGCCAATAACGTACGGCACGCGGCCAAACACCATGGCCAAGTAAGGCGACACCAGACCGCTCGAGATAACCGGGAACGCCACGCAGCACAGAATCAGCAGCGCGGCGATGGTGTTGAGGGCCATCCATTCGGTCTTATGGACATTGACCTCAACGTTTTGAGCCGTGGGGTCGACGCCCGAAAGCTTGGCAAGCCACTTGCCCCAGAAGAAGAACGTCGCGGCCGAGCCAAAGGCAAGCACCATGATCATGAGCACGTTGCCGGTCTGCGCGAACGCCACCAGAGCGCCCCACTTGGACACGAGCATGCCAAACGGCGCCACAAACATGCCCATGATGCCCAGCATCATCAGGCGCGTCAGGTGCGGCATGCGGCTGAACATACCGTCCATGTCCTCGATATTGCGGCTGCCGATATGATGCTCGGCCGTGCCCACGCACAGGAACAGCAGCGACTTTGCCACCGTGTGGAACAGGATCAGGAAGATGGCCGCCCATACGGCCTCGGGCGCGCCGACACCCAAGCAAGCACTGATGAGGCCCAAGTTGGAAATGGTGGAGTACGCGAGCACGCGCTTGGCATTGCTCTGCGAGATGGCCATAAGGGCAGCGAGCAAAAACGTGATGGCGCCCACGCTCGTGACCATAAAGCCGGTCACGGGATAGATGGCATAGAGCGGGCTCAGCTTGACCATCAGGAACACGCCGGCTTTGACCATGGTTGACGAGTGCAGCAGGGCGCTCGTGGGCGTGGGGGCAACCATGGCACCCAACAGCCAAGTGTGGAACGGCATCTGTGCGGCCTTGGTGAGCGCGGCGAGCGACAACAGGATGACCGGCATCACCAGCAGCGCGGACTGCGCGGTTCCGGCGCCGGAAAGCTCAATCATGCCCGAGATGGTCAGCGGCATGCCGTTCACGTGCAGGTACATGAGTCCGGCCAAAAACGCGATGCCGCCCAGCATGTTGAGGATGATCTGGTTAAAGGCGTTCTTGATGGCCTCGGGCGTGCGCGTATAGCCAATCATAAGGAACGAGCACACGGTGGTGATTTCCCAGCCGCAGAACAGCCACTCAAGGTTGTCGCTCGTCACGATGACGAACATGGCCGAGAGGAACAGGAACATAAGCGCCAGGAACTGCGGACGACGGTCGGGCGCGGTCTGCCCGCGCAGCGCGGCCTCGTGCTCATCATGGGCCTGGAAGTCCTTCATGTAGCCCAAAGCGTAGATACAGATAAGGCTGCCGACGATGCCGACGGCGAGGACCATGATCACGCTCATGTAGTCTAGGTAGAGCGGCGTCGCCGTGACGGCTTCGGCCGCAGGCAGCGTCATGGCCGCAAAGACGAGCGAGCCCACCAGCTGGACTATGCCGAGCACCGTGGTAAGCACGCTCTTATATTTGTGCGCGTTGTACAGGATGACGGCGCACAGAATTACGTCGATGACGGAGCTGATGATCGAGAGCACATGCGAGGTGCCGGGGGCAACCTCAAAGCTCTGCGGACCCGTGCCAAAAAACAAGACGGCGACTACAACTGTCACCGCCATAATAATGCCGGAGCCTACAAGCCCCACCGCATCGCGGGCGCGGTCACCGCGCGCGAGCAGCATGCCCAGCGCCGGTACCAGCGGAAACAGGGTAAGGAAATACAGTAGCGTCATACCATCACTCCCCCATGCAAAAACGCTGCAATTGTTTAACGTTATAGCTCAATTGAGGAGTAGCGGCGGCGGGTTTTCGGTCAACTGGGGAGTTTTAGGCGTACGGGGCAAGGGCACGTCCGCTTTGGAGCAGAGAGGCGGCAAGAAAAATGCGCCCCTGTGGGCGCACCATCCCGTTTGCTATTCCGCCTTTTTAACGCGCGGCTTGCGACCGCGCGGCTTATCGACCAGTGCGGACTCACCGCTCTCGCGATACTGGCGGCACCAAGCCTTGACCGAAGACTCGCTAGGAATCTTGTGTTTGATCATGGCCTCGCGAACCGTTAAGCCGTTTTCCAAGCGGTCCTTGACCACGGCGAGCTTAACTTCGTACGAATAGGTGTGATGATGCGAACCGGCGTTGAGAACGGCGTCGGCACCGCCCACAGCATACGCGCGGCCCCACTGACGAGCCGTGGCCTGGGGAATGCCAAGCTCCGCGGCGAGGGCGCGATGACCGACCCCCTCTTGGAGGATCTCGACGGCGCGCTGCCTAACCTCGGGCGCATGCGTGCGAGTCCTAGTTGCTTCCGACATACCTGCCACTTCTTAGCCTTAGCCGTTAATCTGCTTTCTTACGTGCAAGTTAGATAGTAGCATTTTACTGTTTGCTCAAAGCAGTTAATTAAAATAGACGCGGCGTTATCTGGGCATTTGGCACCAAATTACGACATTTCTTTATCGATTATTTACGCTGGTAGCTGACTCGCAGCTAATCGTCATTCGCTTGTCAACAAAATTGGCATCTCTTTATGTCCTTTGGTATAGAGGATATAGTTATTAACCCCTCCCTCAATAATTTTGAGTGATCTGCAAGGCAGTAGACGTCCTCACTCCTCATGATTACCGCGCATTGCCATCCACCGGAGCAAAACAAAAAGGGCGGGACCTGCTGCGCTTGCAGGCCCCGCACCGATTGACACCCGACGGGACACAGCCGGGCGAAACGAATCCGTGCTACCGTCCCGCCTGGCCGCGATGCTCAACTACAGCTCGTTGGCCGCGTGATATGCCGCGCGAATGGCGTTCGCAATGTCGGCGGTGCGCTCGCCCGAGCAGTCGCCCACGCAGGTCACGGGCACCGTCACGCCATCCAGGTCAAACGCGTTGGCCTTGGAGCCCACGGCCATCACCACGTAATCGCAGGCGATCTTTACCGGCTCCTCGGCGCCGTCCTCGGTGGTGCAAATGGCCTCAACGCCCTCGTCGGTAATAGCGGTCAGGCGGGTCTTCACGTGCTGCTCCACGCCGTGCTCTGCAAAGTCGCTCATAATCAGCGGCAGAATGGTCTCGGACTCGCCCGCGGCAATCTTGTCGAGCATCTCCACGATCGCCACCTCGCAGCCGTGCTGCAGCAGGTACTCGGCAGTCTCGGTGCCCACCAGGCCACCGCCAATGACGGCGACGCGGCCGCTGAGCTCCACCTTGCCGGCCAGCACGTCCCAGCTCGAGACGACCTTCTCCGAGTCGGCGCCCGGAACGGGGATGACCACGTCGTGCGCGCCCACGGCCACAATCGCGGCGTCGGCGGCGTTGAGGTCCTCAGCGGTAGCGGCATGGCTGAGCTCAACCTTCACGCCCAGGCCAGGCAGAATCTTCTCGTAGTACTCGACCGAGCGCATAATCTCATCCTTGCGCGGAGGCGCGGCCGCCAGCACAATCTGACCGCCCAGATGATCGCTCGCCTCGTAGACGGTCACGTCGTAGCCGCGCTTGGCCGCCACGCGTGCGGCCTCCAGGCCGGCGATGCCGCCGCCCACCACGGCGATCTTCTTGTCGCCCTCGCCCGGCTTAATGGCGATGGTGGCCTCGTCACCGTTCTCGGCATTGAGCACGCACGAGATGTACTTGCGATTTTGAATCGCGTCGACGCAGCCCTTGTTGCAGTTGAGACACTCACGGATGGGCTCACCCGTGGCGGCCTTCAGCGCAATGTCGGGGTCGCACATGAGCGAGCGGCCATAGGCGATGATGTCGGCCGCACCGTCTTCCAGGATCTTCTCGCCGGCCTCGACCGAAACAACACGGCCGACGGTTGCCACCGGCACGGAGACCAGGGCCTTGACGCGCTCGGCCACGGGCAGCGTCCAGTTGTAGGGCATGGCGCCCATGGGCGGAATGGTGTCGCCCATGTTGCCGGTGTGGTTTGCCTGCGCGACCTGGATCATATCGATGCCCGCGCCCTCGAGCAGCTTGGCGAACTCGCAGGCCTCGTCGGGCTGCAGGCCGCCCTTGCCGCGCGGCGTGCCGTCGGGGTTCTCCATGATCACGGGGAGCTTGTACTCCACCATCAGCTGCGGCGCGGCTTCCTTAATGGCAGCGACGACCTCCAGCGCGTAGCGAACGCGGTTCTCGAACGAGCCGCCGTACTCGTCGGTGCGCTGGTTGAGGATGGCCGAGCACAGCGAACCTACCAGGCGGTCGCCGTGGACCTCGATGGCATCGATCCCGGCCTGCTGAGCGCGAGCGGCCGAGGCGGCGATAGCCTCCTTGATCTGGGTGAGCTGCTCCACACTCGCCTCGTTCACAAAGTGCTGCATGTCGTGGTGCAGCTTGGCGTAGGCCTGGTTGCGGATCTCGTTGGACTCGGCCATCTTGGCGGCAAAGGTCTCCTCGTCGCCGGCGGCCTTGGCCTCCTGCGCGGCCTTGGCGGCGGCCATGGATCCCATGACCATGCGGCCGACACCGGGCACGTCGTACTCGGGGTGGAACAGCTGCAGCGCGACCTTGGCGCCGTGCTTGTGGACGGCATCGGCCAGGGCCTTAAACGTGGGGATCTGGGCGTCGGTCGCCAGCTTGGGCGTGGGGCTTGCGGTCATGACGGGAGCAACGTCGCCGATGACGATGTAACTCACGCCGCCACGGGCCAAGCGCTCGTAAAAAGCCAGGCTGCGCTCGCCAATGGAGCCGTCACGCTCCTCGTAGCCGGTGGTCAGCGGCGGAAACATAATGCGGTTTTTGAGCTCAAGGGGGCCAACCGTAATGGGCTGAAGCAGCTTGGATGCAGGTGCGGTCATGGACATTCCTCTCTTGTAGGCGCGGCGGCGATGTTGCCGCTTAGTTGTCTAGAGGATATGGCATGGGAATACAACAGCGCAACGGAAATCGGCGGACAGCAGGTAGCGGCAGGTGGATGGGGCAGGGCGGCCCGTCGGTTTGTCTCAATCTGTAACAGTTACGCGGCAAAACTGGGTCTTACTGTTACAGATCGAGACAAACCAAACCCGCCTGCTAGAAAATCTCAATCTATAACAACAACTCGGCAAAATCCGTCCCTCGTGTTACAGATTTAGACAAACACGACCCAACCCACCGGTATATCTCGATCTGTAACACCTAGCCGCCCAAATCGGGTCTAGATGTTACAGATCGAGATTTTGTTTGAGAGGCCGAGAATTGGACCGAAAACACGGTCCCGGAATAACAAAAAAGCTCGCCGGCTAGGCCGACGAGCTGCAAGTTCTTGGTCGCGGGGGCAGGATTTGAACCTACGACCTCCGGGTTATGAGCCCGGCGAGCTACCAGACTGCTCCACCCCGCAATGTCTGGGCGCCTCATGTGCGCAAGAAAGAATATTACGCGGGAGTTCGGTAAACGGCAAGGAAAATCTCGTAGAGCATAATTCCTTCATATTTAAACCCCTCAGCCCCTATCACCGTAAACGAATCGCAGCCGAGCGCCGTCGACGGCACGTATACAATGGTGCGCGTCCTTTTATGCCGACACCGGGAGTAGACATGCTGCTCGCTATCGATATGGGAAACACGCAGACGGCCATGGGCCTGTTTGACGGAGACGAGCTGGTGCAGTCGTGGCGCATGCCCACCGACCGCTCCTATACCGCCGACGAGATCCATGTGCGCCTGATGGGTTTCTTTAAGATGTACGGCCTTTCGCTCGATGCGGTCGACGCGATCGCCTTTGCGGGCGTGGTGCCGCAGCTCTCGCGCGAGTGGCACGCCGTGGCCGACCGCATTGCCGCGGACGCCATCGTCATCGGGCCGCAGACGGCCGCCGTAACCAAGCTGCGGGCGGCGCGCCCCCAGGCCGTTGGTGCCGACCGCATCGCCAACGCCGTCGCTGCCGAGACCTTCTATGGCGCGCCGGCGATCGTGGTGGACTTTGGCACCGCGACCAATATCGACGTCATCGATGAGGACGGTTATTACATTGGCGGAGCGATCGCGCCGGGCATTCGCATCTCCATGGACGCGCTTGCCGCCCGTGCCGCCAAGCTCGCCAGCGTGCCGCTCGAGGCGCCCGAGCACGCCATCGGCCGCGATACCGAGGAGTGCATCAAGGTCGGCGCCGTAACGGGCGCCGCCGCCATGGCTGAGGGCCTGGTCGCGCGCATGAAGCGCGAGCTGGGCCGCGAGGATGCCACCGTTATCGCCACGGGCGGTCTCGCCAGCATCGTCGCCGATTCGACCGATGCCTTCGACGTGGTCGACGGACAGCTCACCATCAAGGGTATCCGCGAAATCTACCGCCGCATGCAGGAGCTGGGATAGGACAGGGGCTTAAGTCGAGCACGAGCGCGAGCGGCGAACTAGGCAACGCATCGGCCCTATTCCTCAAAATCGAAAGATTTTCAGTTTTGAGGAATAGGGCTTTCTGCTAGGCCTCGTCGCACAGCCACCTCGCCAGGTCCACGATCTGCACCCCATTGCGGTCCGTGGCCTCGTGATGCGTGCGGGCGAGAATCATCTTGGGGTACGCGTCGCCAATGCTCAGCAGTGGTGAAATCTCGCGTTCAAATGTCTTATCCGAGCTGATGTCGTCGCTCACCTGAATGTAGAGCTTCTCGCTTCGCTTGATTGCTACAAAGTCTATTTCCTTTTTATAGAGCACGCCGACGTATACCTCGTATCCGCGGCGCAGCAGCTCGATTGCCACCATGTTCTCGTATACGCGTCCCCAATCCATATCACGTGTACCGAGCAGCGCGTATTTGAACGCGTGGTCTGCCAGGTAATACTTCTCGCCGCTCTTAAGGTATTTTTTGCCGCGGATGTCGTACCGACGAACTTTATAGAAGGCAAACGCATCGCACAGGTACCCCATGTACGTGCCGACCGTCTTGTTCGTTATCTTTAGCCCATCCGCGTTCAAAATATCCGTAATGTTACGTGCCGACGTTATGTTGGATACGTTGTCCATCATGTAATCGGCAATGCGCAGCAGCGCCGATTCGTTTCTCACGTTATGCCGCTGCACGATATCTCTCACGATGAGCGTTTTGAAGACATTGGAGAGATATTGATAACGCTGCTCCTGCAGTGAATAAGGGTAGGAGCCGGACATACCGCCGGTTCTCGCGTACTCATCGAAGTCGCGGTCGACCTCGCCCTCGTCGCCATAGAGTCGATACTCCTCAAACGAGAATGGGAAAACCTCGATCTCAAACGTACGCCCCGTAAAGAGCGTCGACAGATCGCTCGACAGCAAAAAGGCATTCGATCCGGTAATGAATATGTCGTACTGCTCGGATGCGTGGAGGCTGTTGATCGCATGCTCAAAACCGTCGCACATCTGAACTTCATCGATAAGCAGAAAGTTTTGTTTGCCGGACACTCGATGCTCTTTTACATAGGCGAGCAGCGCGTGATACTCGAGCAGGTTCTCGAACTCATCGAGGTTGTAGTTGATATGGATGACATTCGAATTGGACAGATTTGCCTCCACGTAATCGCGGAGGGCCTCGAGCAATTTTGATTTACCGCTACGACGGATGCCCGTGATGACCTTGATGTCCGGCACGCCAATAAGGCTCGTCAACGTGTCCATATATGACGTTCTATTGATGAGTTTCATTGGGGCCTCCTCGCGGTCTTTTATCGCTATTCCTCAAAATTGAAAAATTTTCAGTTGTGAGGAATAGGCTCTATAGCGAATATACCTCGCGAAAGACCGAGCTGCCTTAATCCTATTCCTCAAAAACGAAAATTTTTCAGTTTTGAGGAATAGGGCGCTGGCAACCCATTCCCCAGATAGGCGAAACCCTCCCCGGCACAGGCCGAGGAGGGTCTTGTTGTCATCGTTGTCTTTGAGCGCTGGCGCCTCGCGCTACAGCCCGCGAATCCGTACGGCCTCGGGCGGAAACTCCTGCTCGCCGGCATCGGTCTTGATGGTCGCGCGGCCCCAGATGTCCAGGCCCGCAAACACACCGACCGCAAGCGGCAAGCCGTTGGGCGACACCGCCGCAACTTGGCGACCGAGCAGCGGCACCATGTCGAAGTACTCGCCCAGCACGGGGGCCAGCGGACCGGCAGCACCCTGTGGCGTGTTGGCGACAACCGCCCAGGCATCCACGCGGGTCAACACGGCGGCGGCCAGCGCCTCGACCAGCGCTTCGTCAGCCACATCCACGCCAAGCTCGCTCAGTGCCGAACGCCCAATATCCACCGTCACGGCACCGAACATGCCCGCGGCACCGGCACCGCCGTTGACGGCGACGCGCGCGAGCGACGTCTCAAACGCGGGCGCACCGCACACGATATCGCTCGGCCACTGGATACCCACCTTACCGGCAAGGCCCAACCCCGGCGTCGAAGCCGTGCCCGCGAGCGCGTCCATCATACCCATTGCGGCCACAAACGGCAGGCCGTGGAAGGCGTGCATGTTCACATCGGGGCGCACGACCAGCGAAAACATCAGCGATGCATCGCCCGCGCTCCACGCGCACCAGCCCGCGGACATGCCCTCGCGGCCCGCGTCGCGCGCCGCGTCGAGCTCGGTGCCAGCGGCAACAGCATTCATCTCGATCATCTACATACGCCCCAATTCGCCCACGATATGGCCCACGCGGTCCTCGGGCTCCTTGACCTCGACGCCGTTGTAGCGGAAGAACCGCGCCGGGTCGTGCATCAGGTCCTCGAGCGGCACCAGCACAAAATCGCGTTCGCCGATCAGCGGATGCGGCAGGCGCAGCTTTTTGCCGCCGTGGGTCTCGCCGTCCATCCACAGCAGGTCCAGGTCGATGGTGCGCGGACCGTTGGCCTTGGCCTTTTTGGAGCGGTCGCGCCCCAGCTCGGCCTCGATCTTCATGAGCTCGTCGAGCAGCACCAGCGGCGCAAGCTCGGTCTTGATCTCGATGACGGCGTTGGCAAACGCGTCCTGGCGCGTCTCGTAGGCAGGCTCGCTCTCGTAAATCTTGGAGGAGTTGGACACGCAGGTGAGTGGAATCTCGGCGATCATCTCGCGTGCGGCGCGGATGTTGTCGCAGCGATGCCCCAGGTTGGAGCCCACGGCCACAAACGCGCGGCGCGGCTGTGGCTTGGCAACCGCCCAGTAGCCGTTTAGGAACTGCGCAAAACCCGCGGCGTCGTGCACGCGCACGATGTTGGCACCGGCCTGGATGGCGCCCAGGCACACGCCAAACGTAGCGGCATCGCGCTCGGCGGCCTCGGTCACGCCCGAGATAGCGCCCACAAAACGCTTGCGCGACACGGCGCACATGAGCGGATAGCCCAGTGACGCCATCTTGGCAGTCTCGCGCTGGATGACGATATCCTCATTAGCCGACTTACCAAAGCCCGGGCCAGGATCGATGCAGATGCGGTCGCGCGACACGCCGGCATGGATGAGTGTGCGGGCCTGGTCGGACAGAAAGCCCATAACGCGGCGCATGATGGGCGCCGAATCGGGCAGGGTGAAGCGGCGGAGCTGCGAGGTGGGCACGTAGGCTTCCTCGCGGCGGGCGCTGCGGCGCATCATGGCTGCCAGGTGGTCATTGGACTCCGATGCGACCTCGGTGGCTGCGGGCGCGGCCTCGGGTGCGGGCGCGACGGTCTCGGCGGCAGCAGCCCGCTCGGCGGCGGGCGTCTCCTGCTCGCTTGCAGGCTCGGACGTGGGCTCCGGCTCGCCAAACGGCAGTGAGGGCTGTACCACACCGCCCGGAAGCTTGGCCTCAACCTTGGGCTCGCCCAGCAACTTGCCGCGACGGCGACGGGCCGGCTTCTCGGCCTCGCGCGCGGCCTCGGCAGCCGCTTCGCGTGCCTTCTCGGCAACAAACGCCGCAGCCGAGGTATCGAGCTGCACCGTTGCGTGCGTGCGTGCGGGCGCGGCGACCTCGCCGGCATGCATCACGATGACGCCGCAGGTACTCGTCTTAACAAACTCGACCATCTTGGGATCGGTGAAGCCGGTCACGTCGTTGACGATCGAGGCGCCGCAGCGCACGGCCGCCTTGGCAACCGCAACATGACGCGTGTCGATCGAGACGATGGCGCCCTCCTTGGCCAGCGCGCGCACCACGGGCAGCACGCGGCGAGCCTCCTCGTCGGGGTTGACCGGGGTAAAACCGGGGCGCGTGGACTCGCCGCCCACGTCGATGATGTCGGCGCCGGCGTCGAGCATCGCCAGGCCGTACTCGATGGCGGCATCCGGGTCGAAGTGCTCCCCGCCATCGCTAAACGAATCGGGCGTCACGTTGAGGACGCCCATGATGCGCGGACGGTCAAAGCTGAGCTCATACTTTCCGCACCGCCATGTCTTGCTGTCGTTCGCCATGAACATCCTCCTAAAATGCCCACGCCGCCGAGCTTGGGGAGCTGGCGGCGGGGTCGCTTTGCACTCAGTCTTTCTATTGTATCCGCGCGCGCGGGCTAGAACGCAAACGCGGCCGCGATGTCGCAAGAAATCAGCAGGTCGGCATTTGCATCCTGATCGGTGGGAGCAAGGTTGCATATGGCCAGCGTATCGCCGGTAAAGTAACGCGTAAGGCCTGCCGCCGGATACACCACGAGCGAGGTCCCGCCCACAATGAGGGCATCGGCCGCGGCGATGGCGGCAACGGCACCGGTCAGCACGTGCTCGTCGAGCGGCTCCTCGTAGAGCACTACATCGGGCTTGATGCGCCCGCCGCACGCAGGACACACAGGCGCACCCGCGGCGTCCTCGTGCTCGCGCGAGCAAATCCACTCGGCGCTATAGACCGCGCCGCACGACTGGCAAATGTTGCGATGGACCGATCCGTGCAGCTCGAACACGCGTTGCGAGCCGGCCACCTGATGCAGGCCGTCGATATTTTGCGTCACCACGGCATCAAGCTTGCCGGCGCGCTCCAGCTCGGCCAGCTTGATGTGGCAGCGGTTGGGCTTAGCGTTAAGCGCGATCATCTTGGTGCGGTAAAAGTCGAAGAACTCCGCAGGATGCGCCTCGTAAAAGCTATGCGACAGTATGGTCTCGGGCGGATAGGCAAACTGCTGGTGATACAGGCCGTCCATGCTGCGGAAATCGGGAATGCCACTCGCCGTGGAAACGCCCGCGCCGCCAAAGAAGACCACGCGCTTGTGGGTATCAAAAAGCTCCGCCAGCGCGGCGGAGGCCTGCTTGGGATCCGATATTGCCTGCGTCATATGAGTCCTCCGTCCTTGTTAGTCGGGCAGCGTTGGGCGACGTCCCAGCATGCGGCCTTTAAGTCAGCACGCGCGGAACCCACCCCGCCCCTGTTGCGTTAATCTTAAGCCTGCCAACCCCGTCGAAAGGACACCATGCCTCAGACTTACACCTTTGCCTCGTGGAACGTTAACGGCCTGCGCGCCGTGCTCAAAAAGGACCCGAGCTTTATTCAAATCGCACAAGAACTCGACGTCGATATCCTGGCGCTGCAAGAGACCAAGCTGCAAGAAGGCCAGGTTGATATTGACCTGCCCGGCTATCACCAAACCTGGAGCTACGCCGAGCGTAAAGGCTATTCGGGCACTGCGGTCTTTAGCCGCCAGGAACCGCTGCGCGTGCTGCACGCCGACGCGCTGTTACCCTACGCCGGCGAGGGCGAGGCGGCCGAGCTCGTCGCCCAAGCCGCAACCGAGGGCCGCGTCTGCGCGTTGGAGTTCGACAAGTTCTGGTTTGTGGATGTCTACACTCCCAACGCGCAAAACGAACTCGCCCGCATCGACGTGCGCATGGCCTGGGATGATGCCTATCGCGGCTTTTTGAGCGCGCTCGAGCGCGAGACCGGCAAACCCGTCGTGACCTGCGGCGACTTTAACGTTGCGCACGAGGAGATCGACCTTAAGAACCCCAAGTCCAACCGCGGCAACGCAGGCTTTTCGGACGAGGAGCGCGGCAAGTTTACCGAACTGCTCAACGCCGGCTTTACCGATACCTGGCGCGCGGCAAACCCCGACGTCGAGAGCGTTTACAGCTGGTGGAGCTACCGCTTTAATGCCCGCAAGAACAACGCCGGCTGGCGCATCGATTACTTCTTGGTAAGTGATTCAATCGCCAATACCGTGCGCGACACCGGTATCCGCGGCGATATCTTCGGCAGCGACCACTGCCCCGTCACCCTCACGCTAGAGCTCTAGCCCCAAGTAATTCCTGGGGGACAGAGAAAAACAGAT
>USCS01000019.1 GCA_900552875.1 uncultured Collinsella sp.
CGAGGGCGAGCCGGAGGAGACTGCCTGCGAGAACGTCATCGAGGCTGTCAAGGCCGCCGGTTACACCAAGGTCGTCCTGCGTCCCCTGATGGTCGTTGCAGGTGACCACGCCAACAACGATATGGCTGGCGACGACGAGGATTCCTGGAAGAGCCAGTTCGAGGCCTCCGGCGAATTCGATTCTGTGGATTGCCAGATCGCCGGTCTGGGCGAGGTCGCTGACATCCAGCAGCTCTACGTCGCACACACCAAGGCCGCTGTCGATTCCCTGAACGGCTGAGCATAAGTTTATGATTGCCCGGAAAGGAGTGCCTTTTCGGGCAATTTCTTTTTCGGCCTGCTTTGAATTCGGGCCATTGCGTGTTATAATCTTTTCTGTAAAATAGATACTTCGAGGTATATCATCATGAAACTGAACCATAAATTTGCTCTTCTGCTGGCCGGCGCTGTGCTGGCTGGTTCTCTCACCGGCTGCGGCGCATCCGGCGATAACGCGGCTCCTTCCGCTTCTTCCAAGGCAGCTTCTCAGGAGGTTCCAGAGGAAACGGAACATTCAGAGGCAGAATCCACTGAGGCAGAAAATACCGGGGCAGAGACCGGATCTGAGGCGGTTTCAGAAGAGGAGAAGGAAGGTTCCGGCAAGCGCGGTACCGAGGGCCCGCTGGTGCCGCTCTCTCCAGTGGAGGAGCGCCAAGTGGCCGAGATTTTGCCGCAGCTGGAGGGCGTGCTTGCCTATGAAGCCGAGGCGCTGACTCCTTTTGCTCCGTGCTACCTGGAGTTTGCCTTTAACGACCTTAAAGTTGAGTATGCCGGTTGGCCGCTTGGCGGGCGCATCGACCGCGTGGACGTGGATGCCGAGAATCGCGCCGTGGTAATCGACTATAAGCATCGTTCGGGTGTCGAGGAGTTTAAGCTCGCCGACCCCACGGTGCGCGACGAGGAGTCGGGCGAGGCCCCCATCGACGACCCGCGCTGGCTGCCGCCCCATACCCAGACACTCATCTACGCGCAGGCCATGCGTCGGGCGCTGGATCTGGATACCCGCGCCGCGCTCTATTTTTCGACCAAGGGCGGCAAGCCCGCGCTGCGCGGTGCGGCGAGCGCCGAGTTGCTTGAGGAAGAGCGCGGTGACGGCCGCATCCCAGGCCTTAAGAAGGGCTTTCCCGGCGAGGGTGGCAGCATGGACTTCGACGCCCTGCTCGATCGCGTGGAGGCCGGCATCGCCGAGCGCCTGCACGAGCTCGAGGCAGGCGACGTTGCCGCCGTCGACCCGACGTCGGCTCAGGCCGCGCATGCGCGCTGCTCGTATAACCACGAAGGAACGTTTGTAAGGAGGGACGTGTAGACCATGGATCTTTCGACTTTGATGCCGCAACAACTGCAAGTCGTCAAAACGCTCGACCGCCCGCTGTTTGTCTCGGCAGGTGCCGGCTCGGGCAAGACCTTTACCCTCACGCGCCGCATCGTCTACGCGCTCTCGCCCGAATCCGGTCCGTTCGTTGAGCATCTGGACCAGGTGCTCGCCATTACCTTTACCAAAGACGCCGCGGCCGAGATCCGTGACCGTGTGCGCCGCGCGCTCATCGACGAGGGCATGGACGAGGAAGCCCTGACCGTCGACGATGCGTGGATCTCGACCATTCACGGCATGTGCTCGCGTATCCTGCGCGCACATGCGTTGGAGCTGGGCATCGATCCCGAGTTCACGGTGCTTACCGATACCGACGAGCTTATGGACCAGGCTGTTGAGCATGTGCTGGCCCGCGCGACGGCGCCCGATGCCGCCCCCGAGCTCGCCGCTTCGCTTAAGGCCCTCTACGCTTGGTATCCCATGGCGGGCGAGGGTGGGCCGTTTGGCGCCGGTACCACCATTAAAGGACTGGTGCGCGACCTGCTGGAGCTATCGAGCCAGCTGCCGAGCGGCATGGACGATGTGTGCGTGGCGCGCGGCCAGGCTGACACCTCGGCGCTTGCCGACGCCTATCGCGCGGCGTTGGGTGCGAGCAAGGCCGCGACCGAAAAGGCACAGGTGGCACTCGACGCCATCGACGCGTTTGAGGCGAGCGGCAAAACCATGGAGGATGTGGCGCGACTCATGATGTCGTGCAGCATGCCTCGGGCGAGCAAGGCGTTTTCTAAGGAGCAGGTGGAGCTACTCAAGGCCGAGGCTGCCGATGCGTTTATCAATATCGTGCTGGCCTGCGGTGCCCCCGCGCTCGATGCGCTGGTGGGCCTGGCCCGTTCCGTGGAGGCTGAGTATCGCGCGCTGAAGGCCGGCCAGTCCGCGCTCGATAACAACGACCTACTGCGTATGGCGTACGAGGCGCTGCGCGACTATCCGGCTATTCGAGCGGCCTATGAGGGCCGCTTTAAGATGGTCATGATCGACGAGTTCCAGGATACCGACCAGATGCAGGTCGACCTGATCCGTTACCTGACCGGCGCGGGTGAGCGTGCGCTGTGTACCGTGGGCGATGCACAGCAGTCGATCTACCGCTTCCGTGGTGCCGAGGTCGAGGTGTTCCGTCGCCAGGAGCGCAAGGTGGGTTCGACGACGGCGTCCGAGACGGTCGCCACGTCCGATGCCCCCGCCGGCGAGCTCGTCAAGCTTGTACGCAACTTCCGCAGCCACGACGAGGTGCTGCGCTATGTGGCGCGCGTCTTTGACGGCGACACCGGTGGTTTGATGCAGGGGTTCTTGGATCTTGAGCCGAGTGACGATCGCGAGGACAAACTCAAAGCAAAGGCTTCGCGCCGCCAGGCGCTGCTCGTTGCCGGCGGCAGCACCCAGGAGCGAACGCAGGCGAAAGCTCGTGCGATTGCGGAGCGATTCCAAGCGCTCGTTAAAGCGGGCCAGCCCCAGGGCGGCATGGTGCTGCTGCTGGGCCGCATGACCAACGCAGACGTCTACGCACAGGCCTTCCGCGACCAGGGGCTCGACTGTGTTATCGCAGGCGGCTCGGTCTTTGCGCAGGCTGCCGAGGTGCAGACGGTGCGCGCCCTGGTTTGTGCGCTCGCCAATCCGGCCGATACGGCGCAGGGCCTTATGCCGCTGCTCGCCTCGCCGATGTTTGCGCTGGGCGCCCAGGAGTTTTTGGCGCTGGCGACCAAGCTCGATAGCGAGACGGGGGAGACCTCGCGCCGGAATATCGACGTGGGCATCATGAGCGATTCCGATGTGCCGGGTTTGCAAGACTTGCCGCTCGTGACGCGCGCCCGCGAGGTGCTGCGGTATGCGCTTCGTCGCGTGGGCCGCGATTCGTTCGCCGCCATCGCACGCGACGTGGTCAACGCTTCGGGCTGGTTCGTGCGTCTGGCGCAGCGTGGCCCCGAGGGCAAGGCCATTGCCGCCAACGTGCTCAAGGCGCTCGACGCTGTGGCCGAGGCGGAGGCCGAGTTCGGCAACTCGCCGCGTTCCATCGCGCTTGCCTTCGATCGCTTCCTAGCGGGCAAGGAAGCCCCGGGTGCCCTCAACGAGGAGGGCGACGGCGCGGTGCGCATCATGACGGTGCATGCCTCCAAGGGTCTGGAATATCCGGTCGTGGCGGTCGCCGAGTGCTTTGGCGTGCGTAAGTCCTCGGGTGCGGCACAGATGGGTCGCGTCGAGGGCGGAGCGCAGGTCGTGGCGCTGCCGGCACGCTTCGACGGCGTTAAGCTCGCCGACGGAACCTTTGTGAAGGGCGACGACGTTAAAAAGCAGTTTGAGCATGCGTTTAAGGGCAAGGGCACGTCGCTGTGGCTGCCGCCGGAGCTCATGGAGGACGTCTGCGCGACGGGTTCTCCCGCCGAGGCATTTGCTCGCCTGCGCAACGACGACCTGCAGCTTTCGCTCGAGGAGCGGGCTCGTTTGCTCTATGTCGCCATGACGCGTGCGCGCGAGCTGGTGATCTTGGCGATGGATGCCGGCGTGAGCCGCGGCAAGGTGACGGCGCCGACCTTCGACGTCGAGACCGATCTGACCTACGACGTGCTGCGCCGTATTTTGCCGACCGACGCTCTGGACATGCCGCAGCTCGATAGTGATCGTTTGACGTTCGACAACTCCAAGCCGGGCGACTACGAGCTCATTTCGCTCGCGGACTTTACCTTTGGCGAGCAGGCGTTTGAGGCCAACGCTTCGCTGGATGCCGAGGGCAGGCTTGTCCGCGGCGATGCGGAGCCGGAGGGCGCCGGTGCAGATGCCCGCGCCGCCGTTCCCGGTCCTGCCGACCCCGAGCCCGATGCGTTTGAGCTCGTGTATCCCCAGGCGGTGGGCGTGCGAATGGGCATCTGCCCGTATCCGGCGCGCGATTCGTACAGCTACTCGTCAATTGCAGCGGCGCTGCATGCCGAGTCCGAGGACCGTGCTGCCGAGACGCACGTGCCCATGGACGAGGCCGGCGATGATGCGGAGTCGGATGGTTCCGAGATGACGGATGCAGACGTGGCCGCCGTTGAGCCTACCGGCAACCCCATGGCGCTGGGCTCGGCGTTCCATGCCGCCTGCCAGTGGCTGATCGAGATGGGTGCCGATGCGCTGCCCGCCGCGCGTGCCGATGCACTGGCGCGTCTGTGGTGCCTGACGCCGGAGCAGCGCGAACGCTTCGACGTTGCTCTGGACCGCTGGCTCAAGTCGGCCGTTCGTGCCGACCTGCTCGCGTGGCCGTGCGTTCGCGCCGAGGTGCCGTTCTTTTCGCTGGGCTGCGAGGACGAGGACATCGCTCGCTACGGTGCATATGCCGAGGGCGCCATCGACGCTTTGGCGACGAACCCGGCCGATCCGTCACGCGCGCTGGTCATCGACTACAAGACGGGCGGCACACCGGACGAGACGCCGGAACAGTTGCAGGAGAAGCACGTCCTGCAGGCGCGCGTCTACGCTGATGTTCTACACAAGGCGGGCTTTGAGGCCGTGACCGTCAAGTTCGTCCGCGTGGAACAGGCCGATCCGACTCTCTTCGTCAATCCCGCCGAGCCCCAAGTAGTCACCTACAATCTCTAGCCCTCAGATAACTTGCGGTGGAATAGTTCCTGTATTGCGGCCCAGATGGCCCAAGCGGGAACTATTTCACCGCAACTGCAAGAGGAGCCGTGTGGGTTTGGCTAGGTTCGGGTGCTGTCCGTGCCGTGGGGTAAAATAGTTCAGTCAGAACACGAACCCGCATCGGAGCTCATCACATGGCATTCGTCCATCTGCACAATCACACTGTTTTCTCCATGCTCGACGGCGCAACCCGTATCCAGGATATGGTCAACCGTGCCGTTGAGCTGGGCATGCCCGCCGTGGCCATCACCGACCACGGCTACATGTACGGCGTGCCCGACCTGGCGCTGGCCTGCGACGCCGTCAACCACAACACGCCCGAGTACAAAACCTGGAGCCACGACAAGGCCTTCTTGGAAAAGGACCGCCGCGACGAGCTGGTGGAGCCCGATCCCGAGGAAAACCCGCGCGAGCATGCCCAGTATGTGAAGGACATGGCCATGTGGGACGAGAAGGGCAACATCGACGAGCTCAAGCCGCCCCTGGTCATCAAACCCATCTTTGGCTGCGAGGTCTACTTTACGCCGGACGAGACGCTCGCCCGCGACCACAAGCCCGAGCTCTACCACATGATCCTTCTGGCCAAGGACCAGGAGGGCTACGTCAACCTGATGCAGACGGTCTCTGAGGCCGCCGTGCAGGGCTTTTACTATAAGCCCCGCGTGACGCTCGACAACCTGCGCCGCCACGCCAAGGGCATGATCTGCACCAGTGCCTGTATCGCGGGCATCATCCCCAAGTACATCGACCGCGGTGACATGGAGGGTGCCATCAAATGGGCCGAGACCTTCCGCGACACCTTCGACCCCGGCGACTTTTATATCGAGATCCAGGAACACGGCATCACCACCGACAACGGTCTGACCGACGAGCAGATGGACCGCACGCTCATCGACATCGCCAAACAGGTGGGCGTCAAGGTCATCGCGACCAACGACTTCCACTACCTGCGCCGCGAGGACGCGCCCGTGCAGGACGTCATCATGTGCATCGGCATGAACGCCAAAGTCGACGACCCCAACCGCATGCGCATGACCGGCTCGGAGTTTTACATGAAGACCGAGGAGGAGATGCGGGCGATGTTCCCGTATTGCCCCGAGGCCTGCGACAACACGCTCGAGATTGCCGACAAGTGCTACGTGGAGCTCGACTGGGACTCCATCATCCTGCCGCGCTTTCCGTTGCTCGATCCCGGTGAGACGCACGAGAGCCAGTTCCGCCGTGAGTGCGAGAAGGGCCTGCGCCAGCACTATGGCGACGACTGGGCCACACGCGAGATCGGCGGCGTCAACATCAAAGAGCGCTTTGAGTACGAATACAAGGTCATTTGCGACAAGGGCTTTGCCGCCTACTTTTTGATCGTTGCCGAGTACGTGCAATGGGCTAAGGACAACGGCATCGGCGTCGGCCCCGGCCGTGGCTCGGCCGCCGGCGCTATCGTCGCCTACGCCATGAACATCACCGCGTTCGACCCGCTCGAGAACGGCCTGATGTTCGAGAGGTTCCTGTCCCCGCAGCGTACCGAGATGCCCGATATCGATATGGACTTCGACGATGAACGGCGCCTCGAGGTCGTGGAGCACGTTCGCCAGCTCTACGGCCCCGAGAAGGTCACCCACGTCATCACCTACTCGACCATCAAGGCCAAGCAGGCCATCAACGACGCCGCGCGCGTCCTGGACTACCCGGTCTACATGGGCCAGCGCCTGTCCAAGATGGTCTCGAGCGACCCCAAGGTCAAGCTCAAGCAGGTGCTCGAAAAGCAACCCGGCAAAGAGGATCTGTTTAACCCCGATTTTGCCGAGGCCTATAAAAAGGACGACGACGCCCGCCGCATCATCGACACGGCGCTCTCGATCGAGGGCCTCACCCGTGGCGAGGGCGTGCACGCGTGCGCCGTTCTGATCTGCCGTGACCCCGTCAACGAGCACGTGCCCACCAAGCTCGACACCAAGGGCGGCGTCGAGATTACCCAGTACGAGGGCCATACCGTTGCCGACATGGGCCTGCTCAAGATGGACTTCCTGGGCCTGCGCACGCTGACGGTTATCTCTAAGGCCAAGGCAAACATCAAAAAGAACTTCGGCATCGACATCAAAGAGGAAGAGATTCCCTTTGACGATCCCGAGATCTTTAAGCTCATGGGCTCCGGCCACACCGCCGGCGTCTTCCAGGTCGAGTCCGCCGGCATGACGGCCACGATCAAGAACATGAAGCCCACCGAGTACAAGCACGTCGTGGCATTGATCGCCCTATACCGCCCGGGCCCGCTGGGCGCCGGCATGGTCTCGTCCTACATCAACCGTATGAACGGCAAGGAGCCGGCCGTCTCCTACGACGACCGTCTGGACGACATCCTGGGCGAAACCTACGGCACCATGGTCTACCAGGAGCAGGTTATGCTCATCTCCGTCGAGATGTGCGGCTTCTCCAAGGGCGAATCGGACTCGCGTATCCGTAAGCCCGTGGCTAAGAAAAAGATCAAGCTGCTCACGTCGACGGTGCTCCACTGGGAGGATGGCTCGGACGAGACCACCTACGACCACTGGATGAACGGCGCCATCAAGAACAACTACACGCGCGAGGTCGCCCAGAAGATTTGGGACGATGTTCTCGAGTTCGCGTCCTACGCCTTCAACAAGTCGCACTCCGCCGGCTACGCCATCCTGGTTATGCAGACGGCATGGCTCAAGGCGCACTATCCGCACGAGTACATGGCGGCCGTTCTGACGTCCTACACGGGCAAGACCGACAAGATCGTGCACTACGTCTCGGCATGCCGTCACGACGGCATCCCCGTGCTTTCGCCAGATGTCAACGAGTCCGGCACCGAGTTCACGGCTACCAAGGAAGGCGTGCGCTTTGGTCTGGCCGGCATCCGCGGCGTGGGCACCGGCGTGGCGCAGGCGATTATCGCCGAGCGCGAGGCGGGCGGTCCGTTTAAGACGCTGCACGACTTTGTCGAGCGCGTGGACTCGAGCCAGGCCAACCGTCGCGTGATCGAATCGCTGATCAAGGCAGGCGCCTTCGACTCCACGGGGTATCCGCGTCGCCAGATGATGCACTTTGTGGACAAGAACAACCCCGAGAACATCATCGACGCCGCGGTAAAGCGCCAGAAGGACCGCGCGAGCGGCCAGACGTCGTTCTTCGACATGTTTGGTGACGTTGAGGGCTCGGGTTTCGAGGTCAGCGTGCCCGATCCGGACGGCCAGGAATGGGACCGCCACCTTAAGCTGAGCCAGGAGAAGGAGGTTCTGGGCATCTATGTCTCGGACCACCCGCTGCGCCCGTTTGAGTATGCGCTCAGCAAAGCGCGCGACTTCTCGTTCTCGCAGATCGACACCGGCTACGAAGTTCAGAATCCTACGGGCGGCACCATCAACCAGGAGATTCCCGAGGGCAAGGCGCTGTGGTGGGCCGGCATGGTCTCGAGCGTGTCCAAGCGCGTGACCAAAAACGGCGACCCCATGGGCATCGTGCAGCTCGAGGACATGGAAGGCGAGGCCACCGTCGTCGTGTTCCCCAAGACCTATAAAGAGGCCGAGGGGTACCTGTACGGCGAGGTCGATCCCGAGACCGGTGCGCAGCTGTCCGACGCCTTTGTGCGCATCAAGGGCAAACTCGAGCGCTCGGACCGCGGCGACCAGATCATCGCGCAGGAGATCGTGCCGCTTGAGCTCAACGAGGAGAACAACAAGCCCAAGGTGTTTGAGGTCATGGTGCCCAACAGCCGCTTTAGCCAGGGCAATATGGCGCGCCTGGCCACGGTGCTCACCGCTAACCCGGGCGGCGACCGCGTGGAGATCTTTATCGAGCAGGTGGACGGGCGCGTACTGCGCGCCGAGGTGCCTGCCAAGGTCAACGCGCGCTCGATTCCGCTGCTGGCCGAGGCCAAGGCCATTGTGGGTAACCAAGGCCGCGTGACGGTTATCTAAAATGATTTTTCTGGGACGGGGATTTAAAAATCATTTTGGATGACATAGGGCGGCGGACCAGTCTTTCTGGGATGGGGAATGATTTTTAAATCCCCGTCCTAGAAAAATCATTTGCTGCGTGGATTGGAGGAAGTGATGGCGCAGGGGACGTTTGTGCAGGCGCTCCGGAAAGAAGCGGCGCTGAGCGGCACCTTTATGAAGGGGCGTTCGCTCATGCTCAACGGCGCCGTGCTGTCGATCGAGGACAGCGGCTCGCGCTTCTCCAAAAACGTGACGGTTGAGGGCTCGGTGCGCGGCTCGCGCGGTGACCTGTACAAGACACACGTGGCGCTCGACATGGACGAGCATGAGGTGATCGACTACGACTGTGATTGCCCCGCTGCCTATCGCTACCCTGGCATGTGCAAGCACGCCATCGCCACGGCGCTAGCGTACCTGGACGCCAGCGGCATTGAGCCCGTTGAGGGGCTGCGCACACCGGTTCGCACGTTTACGGCGGCGCCCAAGCAAGCCGTGCGTCCCGCGTCTGCCGCACCGGCGGTCAACCCTAACTTTCCCTTCCCGGCGCCCGTCCCCACGAGCCCGAGCCTCATGAAGGCGCTCTCCGATCTTTCGGACGCGCGCATGGATGAGTTGGCGGGCATGCGCCGCAAGCTCGCCGGCGCTGTCGACCCCGATGCCCCCAAGGCGGTGTTGGAGCCCTCGCTGGTGCCGTACTACAATCCGCTGTTTGCCGACCGCTTTAGCTGGGCGCTCGAGCTTCGCATCCGCTGCGGCTCGGTGTCCTACGTGGTCAAGGACATCGACGGCATGGCCGCCGCCTACGTGCGCGGGGGCACGTTCTCGTACGGCAAGAAGCTCACGTTTGTCCATGCGCCCGAGGCCTTCGACGAGGTTTCGGTGCGCCTGCTCGACCTTGTTGTGGCAACGGTTGTGTATCTGAGCGACATCACGAGTTCGCGTTCGGCGTCGTACGATTTTGCACGTAGCGGCTTTGTCGCCGAGCGTCAGCTGCCGCTGTCCGAGCATGACATCGTATACATGCTGGACTTGCTGCGTGGCCGGACCATTTCCTTTGAGCCCGCCTGGTCGCGGGGAACGACGACGCATCGTTCCTACGAGGTAGCGGTTGAGTTGTCGCCGGTGGGGGAGGACGAGGCCTCGGCAAAACAACCGCCGCTCCTTGCCGCCAAGATCGCGCCGGCGGCCGGTGGCAGCTACGACCTGCGCCTGCCCGCCGATATGTACTGCTTTGCCTCGGGTGACGTTGCCTATCTGGTCGACACACACCGCGCGCGCCGCGCCGATGCGGCGTTTGCCCAGCATGCCGCACCGTTTCTGTCGCGTCTGCTGCCCTGTCGCACGCCGGTCCATATCGCTGCCGAGCAGGTGGGCGAATTCTGCCGCATGGCACTGCCCGTGCTGCGCGAATACACTGACCTCACCGCTCCCGCCGTGCTCGACACCGTGGCGCCCGAGCCGAGCTTTGCCATGGCGATCGGCGTCGACGATGGGCTCGTGACCTGCAAAATTACGGTTACCTACGGCGACTGGTCGGCAGATCTCTTTAGCCTGGGCGCTCCGGGCAGCCCCTTCGAAGAGCGGCGCCCGGGCGTGCCGCCGCGCGACGAGATGGCAGAGTTTCGCGTTATGGATACGGCGGCCCTGTATTTCGACTTTTACGAGGGCGGCCTGGCGTTTGAGGAACGCGATGACGAGAGCCTGTTCCACTTGCTGACCGAGGGCCTGTCTGCCCTGTCCGAGCTGGGCGAGGTCATGCTCAGTGACCGCCTGCGCCAGGTCTCGGTCCGCCCTGCGCCCAAGCTTTCGGTGCGCGCGACCGTCAAGAGTAACCTGCTCGATGTCGAACTGGGCGCGAGCGGCCTTTCGGCGGCAGACCTTGCCATCTACCTTGACTCCTACAAGCGTCACCAGACGTTTGCGCGTCTCACGTCGGGCGACATCATTCGCCTGGACGAGGGTGCCCGCGCCGCGTTTGGTCTTGCCGAGGACCTGGGGGTCGATGCTGTCGACCTGCTCGACGGCGTGTCGCTTCCCGCGTCGAGTACCCTGTTTGTCGACAGCATGCTTGCGCGCACGCCCGAGCTCGAAGCCGATCGCGACGCTGCGTTCCGTCGCACCGTCGAGCGCTTGGATACGCTCGGCAAGATGGACTTTACGGTGCCGGTCTCGCTCAAGGCCACACTGCGCGGCTATCAGGTCGACGGCTACCAGTGGCTCGGCTCGCTCGAGCACCTGGGCCTCGGCGGTATCTTGGCCGACGATATGGGCTTGGGCAAAACACTGCAGATGATCGCGCATATCCTGGCGCGCGTGGAGGCGGGGGATGCCAAGCCCACGCTCGTGGTGTGCCCTGCGTCGCTCGTGTATAACTGGACCGCCGAGCTGGAGCGCTTTGCGCCTTCGCTCGACGTGTGCGCTATCGTGGGCGCCAAGGCGCAGCGCCGCGTGCAGATAGCCGGCGCTGACGAGCATAACGTGGTCATAACGTCGTATGACCTCATGCGGCGCGATATCGACGAGTATGCCGAGCAGGACTTTGCCCGTGTGGTGCTCGACGAGGCCCAGTACATTAAAAACCCGCTCACGCAGGTGGCGCACGCCGCCAAGCGTCTGCCTGCCGGCGTGCGCTTTGCCCTGACGGGCACGCCCATCGAAAACCGCTTGTCCGAGCTCTGGAGCATCTTCGACTTTTTGATGCCGGGCCTGCTTGGCTCGCGCGAGTCGTTTGCCAAGCGCTTCGAAAGCCCGGTCGAGCACGCCGAGGGTGACAGCGCCGCTCGCTTGCAAGCGCTCGTGTCGCCGTTTGTGCTGCGCCGCGTTAAGGAAGACGTGGTGGCCGACCTGCCCGAGAAGATCGAAGACACCGTCATGGCACAGCTCACCGGCGAGCAGCGCAAGCTCTACCTGGCCAACCAAGACCGTATCGCCCAGCAGGTGCAGCATCGCGAGGCATCCGAGTTTAAGAAAGACAAGCTCAAGGTGCTCGCCGAGCTCACCAAGCTGCGCCAGATCTGCTGCGACCCGCATCTACACTACGAGGACTACAAGGCAGGGAGCGCCAAGCTCGACGCTTGCATGGAGCTCGTGCACGGTGCGCTCGACGGCGGGCACCACATTCTGCTGTTCAGCCAGTTCACGGGCATGCTCGATATCATTGGCAAGCGCCTGGCCAAGGAGGACATCGGCTTTCTTAAGCTCACGGGCGCATCGTCTAAGGAGAGCCGCGCCAAGATGGTCGCGCAGTTCCAGGCGGGCGAGGTGCCGGTGTTTCTGATCTCGCTCAAGGCGGGCGGCGTGGGCCTCAACCTGACGGCGGCCGACGTGGTCATCCACTACGACCCGTGGTGGAACGTGGCTGCGCAGGACCAGGCGACCGACCGCGCGCACCGTATTGGCCAGCAACATACCGTGACCGTGTACAAGCTCATCGCCAAGGACACGATTGAGGAGCGCATCATGCAGATGCAGGAGTCCAAACGCGACCTGGTCAACAGCGTGCTCGGCGGCGACGGCATCTCCTCGGCGCTGTTTACCCGCGAGGATGTTCTGGCACTGCTCGGCGGCGACGGGCGCTAACCCGCTCGGGTGGGGCCGCCAGGGCGGATAGCGCACGTTGCCCCATCGTCCCCGCTCGTTATGTGTTCATTTGCGATGCCGTGGATGGTTCGCTTGCCTTTGGGCATAAGAAGCATCGAGAACATCGGCACATCAGCAAAGGAGAACATCATGGCGAAATTCTTTAAGGACCCCGACGGCAAGCTCATTGCCGCCCTTGGCAACGACGTTGCAACCCCCGCCGGCTGCACAGAGCTGACCGCGAACACCGAGGACGCGGCGCACGAAAAGCACGTGCCGGTCGTTGAGAGCGAGCGCGACGGTCACGTGATCCGTGCGCGCGTGGGCTCGGCCGAGCATCCTATGGTGCCCGAGCACTATATCGAGTGGATTGCCCTTGAGGCCGAGGGCCGTCTGGAGGTCCATTACCTTGAGCCCGGCATGAAGCCCGCGACGTTTTTTGCCGGCGGTTCCAAGACCGGTACCGTCTATGCCTATTGCAACCTGCACGGGCTGTGGTCCGCGACGTTCTAGGAGCGCGCCCCCGCTCGGGGTATCATAGCTAGCATATGCACATGCAAGCGCCGACTGCATCTTGCGGCCGGCGCTTTTACTGCGATAGCGACGGTTTACGACGGAAAGGGCTGAGCCATGAAGCTCGCACTTGCACAGATCGATATGCGCCTGGGTGATATTGAGGGTATCTGCGGTCGCATCGAGGACCAGGCGCGCCTGGCCCACGAGCGCGGTGCGCGCGTGCTGTGCGTGCCGGCTCCGCTCTTTATGGGAGCCCTGCCCGGCGGCCTGGTGGGCGCTGCCGACTTTGAGCACGACATGCTTGCCGGCTTGACCGGCGTCGCCGAGCGTATCCAGGAGCTCGACATGATCTGCATCGTGCCCGCGGCGGTTTCGTTTGAGGGCCAGCCCCTGCTCGACTACATGATGCTCAAGGACGGTCATGTGGTGCCGGCCCGTTCGAGCATTGCCCTGCAGCGCGGTGGGAACGGCGATGCCCGTTGGGCACCGCCGGTGTTTGACGTGGACGGCGTGCGCATCGCGGTGATCTTCGACTTGGACCGCGAGCTCGAGATGCTGCCGACCGGCGTCGACCTCATTGTCTATTTCCAGTTCAACGCGTTTGATATGACCGACCGCGAGACCGCCGCGATCGCCGCCGTGCGCAGCGGAGCCTATCGCAAGATCGCATCTAAGCGCAGCGTGTGGTTTGCCTGCATGGCGCCGGTCGGTGCGTACGACGAGTCGGTGTATACCGGCGGCTCG
>USCS01000020.1 GCA_900552875.1 uncultured Collinsella sp.
CCCCGGGGAGAGCCGACAGCACCGGCCCTCCCCTCTTTTGGACCCGTGCATATTGCCACTTAACGGCGCAAATCCGGCCCTCAGAATGGGACACATGGCCCACCCGAGCGAGCCGTCCACGCGTACAGTAAAGGCAGGTAATCCATGGGCGGTTACAGATCGAGGAGGACACGACCATGAAAAAGAAGGCCTTTGCGATTCTCACCCTCTGCATAAGCCTCTTTGCCGCATTTGCCCTGGTGGGCTGCGGTGGCAGCGGCGGCGCTACCGGAAGTGACGGTGGAGCAGAAAAGCCAGCCGTGGATATGAGGACCGACTTCATTTGGTTTAAGGTCGAGGTCCCCGAGGGCGTCGAGATCACCGACGTCGCAGGCGACACCGCCGACAGGGCCCAGTTTAAGTTCACCGAGAGCGAGCACGCCAGCGATCGCTTCATCCCCGTCTTCGACTCTGACAAGAACGCCGATGAACTGTTCGACTACGAGGCCAAATGGAAGGCCAACTCTGGATGGACCGAGAGCGATCCCGTTAAGTACAACGGCAAGACTTGGCGCAACGCTTCCTATACACACTCGGGCGGCGTAACGACCGAATACTTCACCGACGTTGACGGCGGCAGTGTGTATGTGCGTATCGACAACGTCGAGGAGCACAAGGACGCCGTCGAGACCATGATGAAGTCTCTGGAATTTGCCGACGACATCGCCGAGGCCAAGACCGAGGCCATGGACGTCAAGCTCGACGATATCGAGATCAAGCGCTAAGCGACTGGCGAGCGCAACGGGAAACACGGTCGCAGTGCAAACAAGCGACGGTACCCCAGCGCTTCGTACCCAGGGAGGGCCGGTAAACCGACCCTCCCTTTCTTATGCCTGTAGCCGACGAACGCGAGGATGCCGGACGCCGGAACCGCCCCAAATGTGGCAACAGTACGAAAACGACAAACACCCCAACACGTCCGCCCACCGATTTATTGCGCCGCGCAGACAATTAAACCAGCATCTTTAAACATCTGGGCAGTATAGTGACCAAAACTATCGCATAACCGCACTCTGCGAATGGAGAAGTTATGACCGAACACCATGCCATCAGCCGCCGAGCGTTTACGCTGGGCCTAGGGCTTGCGGCGTTGTCACCACTTGCAAGCCTGCCCGAAACCGCAGCGCCGGGCATTCCCCTGCGAGCGGCATTTGCAGACAACACACCCGCACCGTCGGACAGCCTCGACAATTTCGTCATTCGCCTTCGCCCCGCGGGCTATTTTCGCACCGCGAGCGTCAACCAAGACGGCAACGTTCGCGGCAACGTCTGCCACCTGTTTAACGACGGCACGTCCAGCAAGCTCATCCTTGAGAACGTAACGACCAAGAATGACGATACAAACTGGTATGCTATCCGCACCTTGCTCAATTTCGAAGAGCATAAAAAGACGGGCTACAGCATTTGGTCGGTCGACGACGACTCTGACAAAGATGGAAAGGTCATCCACGTATGGGGCGGCGAGTATGACAACAAGCCCAGCCGCGCTTTTGCGTTCGAGCGTCAATCAAACGGAACCTATATCATCCGAGACCGCACGGTCGAGAAAGAAACCGAGAAAAAAGACATTAAGTACCTGGCAATAGAATCGAACGGCGAAGACCAGGACAACAATAAGATCTGCCATAAGAGTAAGAGCATTCCGTGGGAGCTCGAACTTATCGGTTACGACATGAAAAAGAACGATGCCGCGGTTAGCAGCCTCGACTGGATCACGTACAGCAGCTACGTCGACGGACCATGTTGGATGAAATACGTCGACGACAACAAGTTCCTCGACGAGCTGAGCATCCCGGGTACGCACGATTCGGGCACCTGCAGCGTGGACAACGACACTGAGCCCCAATCCTCGCAAGTAAAATGCCAGCAGGATTACATTCCCACGCAGTTGCTCGAAGGCATTCGCTATTTTGATATCCGGCTCGGAAAGGGCGATGACCCCGGCATCGACCACGGGATTTTCTACCTACTCAAAAAAGACGGGAACTATCTGCATCTCTCCGATGTCATCGGGTACTTCAAAACGTTTTTGAACGAAAACCCGTCAGAAGCGCTCATCATGCTCGCATCGCGCGGCAACGATGAGGCTACCGACGAAAGCATAACGACGGCCTTCGCCAAGGTTATGGCCGATAACCCCAACCTGTTCTACACGTCGAGCCACGTCCCCACGCTGGGCGAGGTGCGCGGAAAGATCGTCCTGCTGCGTCGATTTGGGCTCGCCGGCAACAGCGTAAGCGGCCACACGTGGGGCCTCGACCTCACCCAATGGGATGGCAAGATCAAGGCGCATTCCGGGCAGTCGATGTGTCTCGTCCAAGACGCGCGGGGATTTGAAGCCATAGGGGAAACGGGCAATGAAGAGCCCTATTGCACCAAGGTATATGCCCAGGACAAGTACAAACTCACGGGAACCGACAAGCTCAGCTGGGTCGATAATGCGCTGAAGGAAACGACCGGGCGCACGTGCAACAAGGTGGACGTCGTGGACGATGCCGGGGCCGAGGTGCAAGTCCAGGAGCGTTGCTGGTCTATCAACTACACCAGCTGCACGGGCTTGTCGCACGGAGGCAATCCTTTTACCTCGGCACGAGTAGTCAACGAGCATCTGTACAAGAGCCCGTACATCAATCCCAGCGGCACCGAGGATACAAAGTCAGATTACCTCAAGCACATTGGCATCATCGCATCCGACTTTGTTGATGCGGCGCTGGCCCGGAGCATCTACCAGCGCAATTACAATTACGATACGAAGCACACGCAGTCGGCTTCGTGCTGCCTCCCGACCCGCATGCGCATGACGTACGGCGACTCGCTGAGCGATGCCTCGCTCCAGGATGGCAAGACCGTTGGCGAGGGCCATTTCCGCCTTGTCGACAGCAGCAACGTACTCAACGTGGCGGCTTCGGGCCATGCGTTTACCATCGAATACGTGGATGTCGACGCCTTGGGCAACGAGACCGTTACGGGGCTGCAGGGATCCGTGCCCATCGATATCGATCCGCGCGCACTGACACCCCACTTTGAGGGGCTCGAAGGCCTTAAGGCCGGCGAGGATGTGCACACAAAGGTCGCGGCGCTGCTCGAGGGCAAACTCGAAAACGATGCCTGCACGGCTCAGCTCGAGTTTGTGCACGACGCGGACGGCGCTCCGGGCACGGCAATGGTCGAGGGCGAGGCATTTACCGCGGGAACGTACTGGGTGCGCGCGAACGGTCTTTTGGGCGACGCGGCGCAAAACTACAAGCTTGCTAATGACGGAGCCGCGAGCTTTACCGTAGCGGCCTCGAGCAGTGCAGGCGGCACCGGCACCGACGGTGGCACGGGTTCCAACGCAGGCAGCGCTGATAAGAACGGTAAGGGCAACAAGGGCAAGAACTCGGGCGGAAAACTCGCCGACACGGGCGACGGCTCCGGCATTGCCGCCGGGCTCGCTGCCGCCGCCGTAGCGACAACGGTCGCCGGCGCGGCAATGCTTGCCAACGACCGCGAAAACACTGGGGACGGTAGCGAATAGGCAAGCCGGCCTTTTAGACACATCGACTCAATGGGGGGCGCAGGACACCGTTCTGTGCCCCCGATTTTTACCTTGGCCCAAACGCCGCCATAGGCTACATCACCATGTTCAGCGCGTTAACAAACTCCTGGGCCTTCGCACGGCTGCTCAGGCTAAAAACACAAGCAGTCAACAGCCTGTTACGCAGAAAAACATCGCGGCCCTTGATCCTGTTGACCCCCGTAATGTCCTTAAGATAGACAATCTCGGTGTGCTTGCCACCAAAAGTGCCCTTCTTGAGCACCTCAATACGGTTGGGGTAGATCTTGACGTCTTTATACCTACCCGAACCTTTGTCCTGGAATAGCAGCGTGTTATTGTCCATACGCGTCACTCCCGTGGGATTCGCTAAAACTGCCTCTATGGTCACATTTTAGTCACCGCAAGGCCCCATGCGAAGATGTCAGACAGCACAGCAATTCGTGTCCGCGCGAGGCTTTAAACTAAATGCGATAAAGACGCATTCCACAAAAGGAAAGTGGGGCGACAGTGATGGGCGAACTGGTAAACCGTGGAGAATCGGCAATCGTGCCCGAAGGTTTTTACAAGCAGGTCTCCTCGATTCTCAACGCCGCTCGCGACAAGGCCTATACCGCCGTTAACTTTGCGATGGTTGAGGCATATTGGGAGATCGGCAAGAGTATTGTTGATGAACAGGGCGGAGAGGGGCGCGCCAAGTATGGAGAGGCGCTGCTCAAGGCCCTCGCAATCAGACTTACCAAGGATTTTGGTAAAAGTTTTGAAGCAAGAGAGCTGCGCAAAATGCGTCAGTTCTATCTTGCATTTCCAATTCGGGACTCACTGCGTCCCGAATTGAGCTGGACACATTACCGCAGGTTAATACGCATTCCTGACCCCGAAGCTCGCACCTGGTACATGAACGAATGCGCCGATTCTCGCTGGAGCACGCGTCAGCTCGAACGCCAGATCAACACCATGTTCCGCGAGCGCCTACTTGCCAGCAAGGACAAAGAGGCCGTCACCCAGGAAATCCAAGAGAGCGCCCCGGCTCGTCGCCCCGAGGATATCATCCGCGACCCATATGTACTGGAGTTTTTAGGTTTCTCGGACGATGCTACGTTTCGCGAGAGCGATCTAGAGCAGGCGCTCATCACGCATCTTCAGAAGTTCCTGCTGGAGCTTGGCCGTGGCTTCGCTTTCGAGGCGCGCCAAAAGCGCATCACCTTTGATGGACGCCATTTCTATATTGACCTTGTTTTTTACAACTATCTGATGCGCTGCTTCGTGCTCATCGACCTTAAGACCGATGACCTTACGCATCAGGACCTGGGCCAGATGCAAATGTATGTGAACTACTACACGCGTGAGCTCATGAACGAAGGCGGCAATCCGCCCATAGGCATCGTGCTCTGCGCGGACAAAAGCGATTCGATCGTCGAGTACACGCTGCCCGAAGACAACGACCAAGTGTTTACCGCCAAATACCTGCCGTATCTTCCAAGCAAGGAAGAGCTGGCGCGCGAGCTGAGTGCCGAGTACCGCGCCATCAACGAAGCGACTAATGGCGAAACGCAAGGGTAGCAGCACGTTGCGACCGAAACCACCGCAGCCGTCGCAGGCGCACCCGCGGTTGAGGCGCACGCTACGAAACAATACCGGTCATGGACGCCGGCAACGACATTCTAGCCGTGGCTGGCGAGCGTGACCTGACAGGCAAAAACGCGACCTTCGTCTGATGTGGGCCCATTGGCTGCCACAGAAAAGGGCCGGTTGCAGCCGGCCCTTAAGACACTTGCGTCTGCGTTGCCCGCGCTTCCGAAGTGTGACTAACTGAGGAGCGGGTTCCGCGGCACAACCTGATTTTGCCCAGCGAGGCGGCTCTTTTGCAGCCGCTCCACCGTTTATTTACATCTACCCCCTGCCAAACTACCGGACGGCAGCCCGCATGCCTGCGAGCCGTCCCATGCTGCGCTTCCCTACTTCCCAAAGATCGCAGCGAACAAGCCCTTGCGCTTGGGCTTCTCCTCTCGGCAGGAACCCTCGACGGCGGCTGCAACCTGGCGCGGTTGCTCGCCGCCTCCACGGCGCACGATCTGGTACAGGAACGGCGATTTAACGTATTTGACCTCGATGGGCATGGCATGCACGGTGCTTTCTCCGGACAGATGCAGGCTCGGGTTGAGCGGCGCCACCATGTGCGTTTCGCACTTGTCACTAAACACCACCGCGGCCGCGCGGCCCGTCTGGCCGTTCACGGCGATGCGCACCTGCTCGCCGTCGCGGCTGTCCGTTGCCGGACGGTCGACAAAGTACACCGGCACCATAACTAGGCCGTCCTTGTGCTTGCGGGCCTTGCGCGCCCACGTGCGGATACTCTTTTTATTGAGCCCCAGTACAGCCTCGGCGTCGTTGCCCGCAACGTCGAGCGCCAACTTATCAATGACCACCTGGTCCTTGGTAGACGCATCGACTGAGACGACGCGAAAGTCACCTTCCTGCATGGCAGGGTCAAACGGCCCAACCTTGGCAAAGTCCCACGGCTCCAAAATGCCCATGAGGCGAACGTCCAGGTAGTTTGCCCTGGGGTATGCCCAGTCGAGCACCTCGTAGTACACCAGGGTTTCCTTGCTCAGGCCCTTGCCCGGGAAGCTCGCCATCATGCGCAGGTCCGCCAGCGCCATGGGGAAATAGAAAAGCATCATGTCGTTTTGGATCGCATCTTCCACGTCGTGCCCGGCAAAGGCATCCGGGTACTGGCGCACCAGCTGCAGCGCGTTGGCACGTGCCTGCTGTGGCGAGATTTCGCAGGGAATACCCTGCCCAGGTACATACTCCGCACCAACGCCCAAGGTCAGGCGCTTGCTAAACGTCCCCGGCTTGAGCAGGTCGGCAATGCCGATCTTGTTGCCGCAGGACGGGCACTCAAACACACGCTGCGTTGACTCGCCCTCAAAGGACGCTCCGCAGAAGGGGCAAGGAATGCTCACATGCGTGGCCTCTTGGAACTCTTGCGCCGTGCCGCGATCCTCCCACAGCAGATGTTCCAGGACCGACTGATTGCGCCAGTGCGAATTGAAGAAATACCAGTCCGGGTCCTCCGGGCGCTCGAGTTGCGACACATGCGTGAGCTTGAGCAGTCCATCCACTACCGTCAACGGCGTATGGCGAATGCCCAAAGCGCTCTTGGGCTCTCCGGCGTCCGCCTGCCACGGAATGACCGCACCGCAATAAGCGCACTCAAAGCTGCGCTTAGCTTGGTGCGAGTACATAGGGCCGCCGCAGTTTTGACATTTAATGGCAAACATCTCGTCCATGGAAACGTCCTCCTTTGCACAGGGGCTGTCGACATTAAGTGTGTCGAGCAAGCAGGCACATGCCCATACCCATGTGGCCCAAAATGGACCACCCAGGCAGACGAGAAGGCTCGCTCGTTAGCACCGGCAGACTATTGCTGCATTTTCTGAGCATCGGTGCACGGCGCCCCCGCGCGAGCTACACTATCCCCTTAAACATGATTGTGAGGACGACCGCTATGCTATTTGTAAATCGGCTGGTACATACGCTTGTTCCCGGCAGCGAGGACGAGCCGGTCGATGCATCTTGCCGCACCAACGCGGGTTTTGCCGCAAGCCTCATCTGCATTGGCCTCAACATCACCCTGTGCCTGGCCAAGGGCATCGCGGGCCTGCTCGCCGGTTCCGTCTCCCTCATCGCCGACGCTTTCAACAACCTCTCCGATGCCTCGAGCAACATCGTGAGCCTGCTCGGGTTCCGCCTTGCCAGCCGCCCGGCAGACGAGGGCCACCCTTACGGCCACGGCCGCTACGAGTACCTGGCTGGTCTGTTTGTCGCCGTCCTGGTTTGTGCCGTCGGCATCAACCTGGTGCTCGAGTCCGTTACCAAGATCATCAAGCCCTCCCCCACCGCTTACACGCTCGTTTCCCTTGCGGCACTGGCTACGTCCATGCTCGTTAAGCTCTGGATGGCCGCGTTCAACCGCACGCTGGGCAACCGCATCGACTCGGAGACGCTCATCGCCACGGCGCAGGACTCCAAAAACGATGTCATCGCCTCGGGCTCGGTCTTGGCGGCGGCGCTTATTTCGCAAACGACAGGCTTTGATCTCGATGGCTGGGCAGGCCTGGGTGTGGGCATCTTCATCTGCATCAGCGGCCTGGGCCTGGTGCGCGACGCCATCAGCCCGTTGCTGGGGCAAGCGCCCGACCCCAAGCTCGTCCAGGCAATCCGCGACAAGATCATGTCCTATCCGCAGGTCTTGGGCACACACGACCTCATGGTGCACGACTACGGCCCCGGTCGTCAGTTTGCCAGCGCCCACGTGGAGATGCCCGGCGAGGGCGACGCGTTTGAGCACCACGAGATTCTGGACACCATCGAGCACGACATCAAGCGCCAGGTGGGCATTGGTATCACGCTGCACTGCGACCCCATCGCGACAACCGGCGATGACTTGCGCGGCTGGGTCAAGCGCGGCGTCATGCAGATCGATCCCGCGCTCTCCATCCACGACCTGCACGAGCACGACGGGTTCGTTTCGTTTGACCTGGTGCGTCCCGACGGCTTTGACATATCCGACGAGGAGCTGCTGGAGCTCGTCACGCGCATCGTGCACGAGCGCCGACCCGATGCCTCATGCGTCGTTACGTTTGACTCGGGCTTTGGCTCGCCCGACCGTCCGGCCGAGCAGCTGTAGCCTGCTTAACAGCTAGTTTCCCCGCGCGCCCGAGATGCCGTTTTGCAGGGCGTTCCAAGCATCCGTCGCCAAGCCGCCCAAGTTCTGCGCGGTATCACCCAGGTTTTGTGCCGTGTCGCCCAGCTCTTGCGCCTTGTCTCCCAACTCCTGTACCTTGTTGCTCAAGTCCTCCAGCGTATTGGAGCTCGAGCTGTCGGTACCGCTTTGTCCGTCGGACGAGTTGCCCGAGCTGTTCTTGTGCGTGAGCTGAATTTCGAGGTTGCCGCTGTCGTTATAGTAGGCAGAAGTAACGACCCAGTTGGCATCGACGACGGGCGTTGAGCCATCATCAGTCAGGACCACGGCATTCGAAAGATCGGCGCCGCGCGACTTGAGGATCTTCTTGGCGTTGGACCAGTACTGCCCCGGGATATCGCTCAGATCGACGGTGCTAGACGAGGCGAACTCGGTTTGCTCGGCAGTGGTATCGGCCGTTGAACTCCCCCGCTTGTTGAGCATGCCCGACACGATGGCAAACACAACCGACAGCGCAAAGAAAATCGCCAGCACGATGAGGATCTTCTTGATCACGCTCGACGAACGCGACGGCTTCTTCTCCTCGTCCTCGCCATATTGCGGAATCGACTTGGGGTACTCGCGATACGGCTCGCGCGACTCGTAGCGAGGCTGCGCCGTGCGAGGCATATACGTCGTCTGCTGAGGCTGCGGAATGGGATTTTGCGGCAGGTTGTCATAGGGATTCGGCGTCGAGGCAGCATAAGAATCCTGCGGCGCGTAATCAAACGGATCCGGAGCTGCGTTGCCATAGGGGCCTTGCGAAGATGCAGCGTAAGAATCCTGCGCCGTGTCGCCATAGCCCATAACCCGGGTGGGCTCGGCCGAAGGCTGCGTCGCGGCGGGGTCGGTATAACCGGGGTTGGGAACAACGCGGGTCGCATCGGCGCTATCGCCAGCCTGCGCGGAACCGTAGCCGCCCATCACGGTTGTCTTTTCCTGATCCATGCAACGATTCCTTTCCGTCGCGCGTGACCCTCAAGTTATCCATGCATTCTACCCGCGCAAAAGCCTATGATGGGCAGAGCCTGTCGGTATCTACAAGACATGCGCGGGCCTAAGGATCAAAAAGTCCCGCCGGGCCTTGGTGGGCACGGCGGGGAAGCAGCTATGAGCAGCGAGCTTAGAACAGGCCGGTGATGTTGCCGTCGTTGTCGACGTCGATGTTCTCGGCCGCGGGAACCTTGGGCAGGCCCGGCATGGTCAGGACGCTGCCGGTCAGCGCGACCACAAAGTGGGCACCGGCGGAAACCTTGAGCTCGCGCACGATGATGCGGAAACCCTCGGGAGCGCCCAGCGCCTTGGCGTTGTCGCTAAAGCTGTACTGCGTCTTGGCCACGCATACCGGCAGGTTGCCAAAGCCGTTCTCGCGCAGCTCGGCGAGCTGGCGCTTGGCAGCCGGCGTAAAGTCAACGCCGTCGGCGCGGTAGACCTTGGTAGCAACGGCCTCGAGGGCGTCGGCCACATCGGCACCGTCCTCGTAGGCAAACTTGAGCTCGCTTGGCTGCTCAATCAGACGCATGACCTCATCGGCCAGGTCGAGCGCGCCCTCGCCGCCCTTAGCCCAAACCTCGGACAGCTTAACGTTGACACCGAGCTTCTGGCACTCGGACTCAATGAGCTCGAGCTCGGCCTCGGTGTCCGTCGGAAAGCGGTTGATGGCGACCACGCAGGGCAGACCGTAGACATTCTGAATGTTGTCGACGTGGCGCAGCAGGTTGGGCATGCCGGCCTTAAGGGCCTCGAGGTTCTCCTCGTTGAGGTCGGCCTTGGCAACACCGCCGTTGTACTTAAGGGCGCGAGCGGTGGCGACGACCACGACAGCGCTGGGGCGAACGCCCGTCATGCGGCACTTAATGTCGAGGAACTTCTCGGCACCCAGGTCGGCACCGAAACCGGCCTCGGTAATGGCGACATCGCCAAAACGCATAGCCATGCGCGTGGCCATGATGGAGTTGCAGCCGTGGGCGATATTGGCGAAGGGGCCGCCGTGGACAAACGCAGGCGTGCCCTCGAGCGTCTGAACCAGGTTGGGTTTGAGCGCATCCTTGAGCAGTGCAGCCATAGCTCCCTGGGCCTTAAGGTCGCGTGCGCGGACGGGCTCGCCGGCATAGCTGTAGCCGACAACAATCTCGCCCAGGCGGTCCTTGAGGTCATTGATGCTCGTGGACAGGCACAGGATTGCCATGACCTCGGAGGCAACAGTGATGTCGAAGCCATCCTCGCGCGGCACACCCTGGGCCTTGCCGCCAATGCCGTCGATGACGTGGCGCAGCTGACGGTCGTTCATATCGACGACGCGCTTCCAAGTGATGCGCTTAACGTCAATACCGAGCTGATTGCCCTGCTGGATGTGGTTATCAAGCATGGCGGCCAGCAGGTTATTGGCGGCACCGATAGCGTGGAAGTCGCCGGTAAAGTGCAGGTTGATATCCTCCATGGGGATGACCTGAGCCCAGCCGCCGCCGGCAGCGCCGCCCTTAACGCCAAAGACGGGGCCGAGCGAAGGCTCGCGCAGGGCAACGGCACTCTTGACGCCGCGACGACGCAGGCCGTCGGCCAGACCGATGGTCGTGGTGGTCTTGCCCTCGCCCGCGGGCGTTGGGTTGATAGCGGTCACGAGGACGAGCTTGGCCTGGTGATCAGTCGGCTCGTTGAGCAGTGAATAGTCGACCTTAGCCTTGTCGAAGCCGTACGGAATAAGGTGCTTAACGTCGACGCCGGCGTTCTTGGCCACCTCGGTAATAGGCAGTGGCGTGACAGAACGTGCGATTTCGATGTCAGTAGGCATGGGCGGTCCTTTCGTTACCGAATGAGAAAAAGACCAATTCAGCATAGCACGGGCGCGCAATAGTAAAACGCCCATAACCGATGAACGGCGATATGTTTACCCGATGCCCAGCGATAGTCCAACAGCCCGCCAAAACAAAGCGCCCTAAACGGTAGGTTCAATCCCCAGGTGCTCAAAGGTGCGAAGGGTTGCCTGACGGCCCTGCGGCGTACGAATCATCAACCCGCACTGCAGCAAATAGGGCTCATAGACATCCTCGAGCGTGCCCGGGTCCTCGCCCACCGCGCTGGCAAGGGTCGTAAGTCCCACGGCACGACCGGAGAACGTCTTGGCGAGCGTCTCCAAAATGCGAATATCCATCCAGTCCAGACCGAGCTCGTCGATCTCGAAGAACTCGAGTGCCTGACGGCAGATATCGAGCTCAATGGGACCGTTGCCGCGCACCTGCGCATAGTCGCGCACGCGCTTGAGCAGGCGGTTGGCAAGACGTGGCGTGCCGCGCGAACGCGAGCCGATCTCGAGTGCACTGGGGTGGTCGATCGTCACGCCCAGGATAGTCGCCGAGCGCGTCACAATCTGCGCGAGCTCCTCGACCGTGTAGTAATCCAGGCGATATGAAATGCCAAAGCGGTCGCGCAACGGGCCTGTCAACATGCCTGAGCGGGTCGTTGCCGCTACCAACGTAAACTTGGGAATATCCAGGCGAATCGAGCGCGCCGCCGGACCCTTGCCAATCACGATATCGAGGGCAAAGTCCTCCATCGCGGGGTACAGGACCTCCTCGACCGAACGGTTGAGGCGGTGGATCTCGTCGATAAACAGCACATCACCCGGCTGCAAGTTAGTAAGGATGGCTGCCAGGTCGCCCGTGCGCGCGATGGCAGGGCCACTCGTGGTCTTGATCTGAGCGCCCAGCTCGTTGGCGATAACGGTGGCCAGCGTGGTCTTACCCAGGCCCGGAGGACCCGAGAAAATCACGTGGTCGAGCGTCTCGCCACGGCTCTGCGCTGCCTCGATGAGCACGCGAAGGCTCTGCTTGATATGCTCCTGACCGCAGTAGTCATCCAAGCGCTGGGGACGCAGGGTACGGTCGACATCGAGGTCTTCGGCCGTCAGCTCCGAGCCCACCATGCGCTCGCCGTGCGCCATGGATGCCGCCGGCGAGTTGCCGGGCGTCGCCCACAGGTCCTGAGAGTCATCGGCTTCCCACATCACGCATCCATTCCGAGTCGCTTAAGCGCCGCGCCGAGCAGATCCTCGACACGCATATTCTGCCCATCATACCCGCTCAGGGCAACATCGGTCTCCTGCGGGCTAAAGCCCATGGAAAGGAGTGCCGCACGGGCATCATCGATGGCCGAGGGAGCGGCAGCGGGCACGGGCATCGCAACCTGTCCGGGAATCACGTCGACCGGCACAAAGCCCTTATCCTTGGCAAAGGTGCTCTTGAGTTCCAGGATCAGGCGCTGAGCTGTCTTTTTGCCCACACCGGGTACCTTGGCCATGCCCTTGTCGTCCTCGGCCATCACCAGCGAATACAGCTGCCCCACGGTATAGGTGGAAAGCACGGCGAGCGCCAAGCGCGGGCCAACGCCCGAGACGGACACGAGCCGGTCGAACATCGTGCGCTCATCCTTTGAGGAAAAACCGAAAAGTGTCATGGCGTCCTCGCGCACCTGCATACGCGTGTAGAGGCGGACCTCGCCGCCGGGCGTCGGCAACGTGGCCGCAGTGCTGCCCGAGATGCCGAGCTCAAAGCCAACGCCCGACACATCAACGACAGCAGAGCTCATCGTGGCCTCGACAAGCGTTCCGTGGAGCTGGGAAATCATCAGTATCCGGTTCCTCTCTGTTGATAGAACTCGCCACCGGTGAGGGCGCGGGTGCGGCTGAGGTTTACGTGGCAGATGGCGCAGGCCAGGGCATCGGCGGCATGGTCGGGATGCGGGTCGTGGTCGAGCTGTGTTAGCGTGCGTACCATGTAGGCGACCTGCCGCTTATCTGCGGCGCCGGTACCCACCACAGCCTGTTTAATCTGCATGGGCGTGTACTCGCCAATCTCGAGCGCGCACTCCGAAAGTGCCACAAGCGCAACGCCGCGGGCATGCGCCGTAGGGATGGCCGAGCGAACGTTGGCGCCAAAGTAAATGCTCTCGATGGCAGCGGTATCGGGTCGATAGCGTTCGACAACGCCCTTGAGGTCGCGGGCAATATGCGACAGGCGCACCGCGAGCGGGCTGCCCGCGCTGGTCTCGATACAACCGTAGGCGCGACAGCGAACCTCGCCACGCCGCTCCTCGATAATCCCCCAACCCGTATGAGCCAAACCGGGGTCAATGCCCAAGATAACCAAGCCGACCTCCCCTCGCCACAAGCGCAGCGCAAGACAACGCCCCGCGCACTATTCACGAACGTCTGTTCTAGAATAACACAACGCTAGCCCTATAAGTCAGCCGAGATCGAATTGTAGGTTGAGCATACGCAAGCGAGCGCCCGCCAGAGCGAACAAATTGGCAT
>USCS01000021.1 GCA_900552875.1 uncultured Collinsella sp.
AGATAGGACGATCGAATGCTCGAAGGCTTCGATCTCGCGCCCCTCCAGGTCGATGCCGATGACACCGAATACCTTGTCGCCGGTGCGAACCGCGAGGTAGAGACAGCGCGCCTCAGGCAGGGTCCGCGTGCCTGCGCCCGCACGCTTGTTGTTGGTGTAGGTCCAGGTTGCAACGGCGCGCTCGTAGTCGGTGAGCAGCGACGCGGATCGGTTTTCGGTGCCGGCGGACTCATAGAGCGTCTTGCCGAGTGTGCCGTGTTCGGCGGCGTAGAAGACCACGTCGAGTTTTAGCAGTTTGATGAGTTGGTTCATGGCGACGCGGGCACACTCCTTCGCGCTATGGGCTTGCTGCAAGAGCTGGTTCGTTTCGAGGAGTACGCGCGTTTTGAATGCGTTCTCGGCGGAGGTGCGGGCGTTGTCGGCGATGCGCGCAGTTAACTCGCCGGCGACCATAGCGGTAGCGAACATGATGCCGAACGTGACCAGATAGCTTCGGTCGTAGCTGGCGAGCGAAAACAGAGGCGTGACGAAGCAGAAGTTGTAAAGCACTACAGAGAGCACGCTCGATACGATCGTGCAGATACGCCCCGTCGTGGTGACGGCGGTCAGCAGGGCCGTGAGGATATAGAGGGATATGATGCTGGAATCGGCAAATCCCAGATGGCGGAAAGCCGTGCCGATCGCCGTGGCGACAAGAGAGAGGGCCAGCGTGCGAAGCACGTCTCGGCTGCTGGGCGGCTGCAGGGCGAGCGCACGGCGGCGTCCTTTGGGCCGGGAGGGCGGAGTCGACTGGTCTGGAATGATGTAAATGTCGAGGTTCGGGGCGAACGTTATGAGCTGTTCTACGAGAGATTTGCGGCCGAAGAGGGCCTGACGGACGCTGCTGCGCTCGCCCGTGCGTCCCATGACGATCTTCGAAATACCCGACAGGCGCGCGAACTCGGAGATCTGAAACGCGACGTCGTCGCCATAGACGGTTTCCATATGTGCTCCGAGCTGCTCGGCTAGGGCGATATTGGCTGCAAGCTTGGCGCGCTCATCATCGCTCATGGCTTGCGTGCGCGGGCTCTCTACGAACAGGGCGACGAGCTCGCTGCGAAACGCTTTCGCCATGCGTGCGGCGGCGCGGACGATGCGGGGATTGGTCGGCGCCGGGGAGACACAGACTAAGATACGCTCCCTGGTGTAGTAGTCACGGTTTCCCAGCACGCGTGCGGCGTCTGTGAGGTGGCCGGTGCGATCGGCGCAGCGGCGCAGCGCGATTTCTCGGAGTGCGGTGAGGTTCTCGACGGTAAAAAAATGCTGTTGCGCTCGGTCGGCTTGTGCGGGACGGTAGACGAGGCCGGCGCGAAGGCGCTCGAGTAGGTCTTCGGGCTCTATGTCGACGAGCTCGACCTGGTCGGCATCATCGAAGATACGGTCGGGGATTCGTTCGCTCACGACAACGCCGGTGATGGATGCAACCATGTCGTTTAGGCTCTCGATGTGCTGAACGTTCACGGTCGTATAGACGTCGATTCCCGCATGTAGAAGTTCCTCGACGTCTTGATAGCGTTTGTCGTGGCGAGACCCCGGCGCATTCGTATGGGCGAGCTCGTCGACAAGGATGAGCTGAGGGGCGCGTTCGATAGCCGTATCTAGATCGAACTCGCTGAGCGCAATGCCGTTGTGCTCGATGAGTTTACAGGGCACGTTCTCAAGCCCTTGTGCAAGATGGGCAGTTGCCGGACGTTCGTGCGGCTCGATGTATCCCGCGACGACGTCGACACCTCGCCGCTTGGCGGCGTGGGCGGCTTGAAGCATCGCATAGGTTTTGCCTGCGCCAGCAGCGTAGCCAAAGAAAATCTTGAGGTGTCCCCGGCTGGTTCGAGCGTCATCGGCGGCCTCGTCTTTCTCAATTGCCTTGAGGATGAGGTCTGGGTTGACGCGAGTGTCCGATGCGTCGCGCTGCATAGCGTAGCCTTTCTGAAACGTTGTCCATGCGTGCATACGCGGTGAGGACGCCACTGTATGCTCGCGAGGTCGAGTATAGGCGCACTGCAGCCGCAATAGTGCTTTCTACCTGCATCTTTACGGCATCTTAAGGACGTGAGCCCCGGCCCTCACGCCTCTTTAATCCCTAGAAGCGTTTACTGTCCCCAGACGCTTGCGAGAGCAGGCGTCCGAGACATCGGACCGCGCGTGAAAGGGGCGGTAAATGGACATCCTCATTCCCATCATCGGAGTCGTCTGCATTGGACTCCTTATCTATTACATCTACATTCTGATGAGGAGTGATTCGTAAACTATGGACGCTGCGATTCAGTACATCTTGTACTTTGCCGTGCTCGTCGTCCTGGCCGTTCCGCTCGGTCGGTTCATGGCCCATATCATGGATGGTGAGCATACGTTCCTGTCGCCTGTGATTGCTCCTGTGGAGCGTGGCGTCTATCGTCTGCTTCGCATCGACGCGGCAGAGCAGATGGGGTGTAGGCGCTATCTGGCGAGCGTGCTGGTCTTTTCGGGGATCGGCCTCGTGGCCCTTGTGGCACTCCAGGCGTTTCAGTCCTTCTTGCCAGGCAATCCCCAGCACCTGCCGGGTGTGTCATGGGACCTGTCGTTCAATACGGCTGCTTCCTTCATAACCAACACCAACTGGCAGTCCTACTCCGGTGAGACCACCCTGTCCTACCTTGTGCAGTTCATGGGTCTCACCGTGCAGAACTTCGTTTCCGCCGGCACCGGTATCGCGGTCATGTTCGCGCTGATCCGCGGCTTCCGTCAGGTCAAGGAGCAGGGTCTGGGTTCCTTCTGGGTCGACCTCACCCGCACCGTCCTGTATGTGCTCATCCCGCTGAACCTCGTGTTCGGCATCTGCCTGGCTGCCGGTGGCGTCATCTCCAACTTCCAGCCGGCTCAGAAGGCTGAGCTCGTAGAGCCCGTCGCTGTCCAGCCTAATGCAGACGGCGGCTGGAGCGTCATCGACGGCGCCCAGATCGAGGGCGACACGGTCAAGGTCGACGGCAAGGTTGTCGAGGGCGCGCGCGTGGTCACCGAGCAGTTCCTGCCCCAGGGTCCCGCGGCTCCTCAGGTCGCCATCAAGCAGTCCGGCACCAACGGCGGAGGCTTCTTCGGAGTGAACTCCGCTCATCCGTATGAGAACCCCAGTGCCTTCACCAACATCATCGAGATGACCAGCCTGCTGCTGATCCCGGCCGCCTGTTGCTTCACCTTCGGTATCGGCGTCAAAAACACCAAGCAGGGCAAGGCCATCTTTGCCGCCATGTTCATCCTGCTGGTGATCTTCGCCGGCATCATCGCCCTCAACGAGCATGCGGGCACCCCGCAGCTGGCAGATGGCGGCGCGGTCAACATCGAGATGACCGATGGCCAGGCTGGCGGCAACATGGAGGGCAAGGAGAGCCGCTTCGGTATCGCCTCCTCTTCCACCTGGTCCGCTTTCACGACGGCTGCTTCCAACGGCTCGGTTAACTCCATGCACGACTCCTACACCCCGCTGGGCGGTTTTGTCCAGATGCTCCAGATGGCTCTGGGCGAGGTCGTCTTCGGCGGCGTGGGCTGCGGCCTGTACGGCATGATCGGCTTCGCCATCCTCACAGTGTTCATCGCCGGCCTCATGGTCGGACGCACGCCTGAGTTCCTGGGCAAGAAGATCGAGCCGGGCGAGATGCGCTGGGCAGTTGTCCTGTGCTTGGCAACTCCGTTTGCCATTCTGGTGTGCTCGGCCATCGCCTGCATGGTGCCCGGTCTTGCCGACCAGCTCAACAATGGTGGCGCGCACGGCTTCTCCGAGGCGCTGTATGCCTTCACCTCATGCGGCGGCAACAACGGCTCGGCGTTTGCAGGCATGAACTGCAACATTCCCTGGATCAACGTCATGCTCGGCCTCGAGATGCTGTTCGCCCGCTTCATGCCTATCATCGGTACGCTGGCTATCGCCGGCTCGCTGGCCAAGAAGGGCAAGGTCGCCGAGAGCGCCGGTACCCTGTCTACCACCAACGGCATGTTCGTATTCCTGCTCGTGTTCATCGTTCTGCTGATCGGTGCCCTGAGCTTCTTCCCGGCCCTGGCGCTTGGCCCCGTTGCCGAGTTCTTCCAGATGATTGCGTAAAGGAGGGCGCAGATTTATGACTATGCAAAAAGACATGATGGGCCGCGCGGTCCGCGACTCGTTTGCCAAGCTGGATCCTCGCGTCCAGATTCAAAACCCGGTCATGTTCCTGGTGTGGCTTTCCGCCGCCATGACCTCCGTCCTGGCCGTCGCTTCCATTTTCGGTGTGCAGGACGCGGGTGTGCCCACCTACTATGTGGTCGCCATCGCGGTCATCCTGTGGCTTACCGACCTGTTCTCGAACTTCGCCGAGGCGCTTGCCGAGGGCCGCGGTAAAGCCCAGGCCGATTCCCTGCGTGCGGCCAAGAAGGATGTCGAGGCCCATCGCATCGAGTCCGTTGAGGACAAGGAGCACTTCACCGTCGTTCCCGGCACCGAGCTCACGCGCGGCGACCTGGTGATCGTACGCGCCGGCGAGCAGATTCCCGGCGACGGCGACGTCATTGAGGGCGCTGCTTCCGTTGACGAGTCCGCCATCACCGGCGAGTCCGCCCCCGTGGTCCGCGAGGCCGGCGGCGACCGCTCTGCCGTTACCGGCGGTACCACGGTGCTGTCCGACTGGATCATCGTCAAGATCTCCAGTGAGCCCGGCCAGAGCTTCCTGGACAAGATGATCGCGATGGTCGAGGGTGCCGCGCGCAAGAAGACCCCTAACGAGATCGCTCTGGAGATCTTCCTGGTGGCCCTCTCCATCGTCTTTATCCTGGTCACGCTGGCCCTGTATTGTTACTCCTGCTTCTCGGTCGGTCTTAACGACATGGACAACCCCACGGCCGTGACCACGCTCGTGGCGCTGCTCGTGTGCCTGGCTCCTACTACCATCGGCGCCCTTCTTTCCGCCATCGGCATCGCCGGCATGAGCCGTCTGAACGAGGCCAACGTGCTGGCCATGTCCGGCCGCGCCATCGAGGCCGCCGGCGACGTCGACATCCTCATGCTCGACAAGACCGGCACCATCACCCTGGGTAACCGCCAAGCCGCCGAGTTCATCCCGGTCGACGGCATCGATCCCGCGGAGCTGGCCGATGCCGCCCAGCTTTCCTCGCTGGCCGACGAGACCCCCGAAGGCCGTTCCATCGTCGTGCTCGCCAAGGAGCAGTTCGGTCTGCGCGGCCGCACACTCGAGGATAAGGGTATGGAGTTCATCCCCTTCACCGCGGCGACCCGCATGTCCGGTGTGAACTACGAGGGCAATGAGATCCGCAAGGGCGCTGCCGATTCCGTGCGCACCTATGTGGAGGCAGCCGGCGGCGTGTTCTCCCAGGAGTGCGACGAGGCCGTCGAGCGCATCGCCAAGGCCGGCGGCACCCCGCTGGTCGTGACCAAGAACTGCCGCGTGCTGGGCGTTGTGTACCTCAAGGACATCATCAAGTCCGGCGTTAAGGAGAAGTTCGCCGACCTGCGCAAGATGGGCATCAAGACCATCATGGTGACGGGCGACAACCCACTCACCGCCGCGGCAATCGCCGCCGAGGCCGGCGTTGACGACTTCCTGGCCGAGGCCACCCCTGAGGGCAAGCTCGAGAAGATCCGCGAGTTCCAGCGTGAGGGCCACCTGGTCGCCATGACCGGCGACGGCACCAACGACGCGCCGGCGCTGGCGCAGGCGGATGTCGCCGTGGCCATGAACACGGGCACCCAGGCTGCCAAGGAGGCCGGCAACATGGTCGACCTCGACTCCAGCCCCACCAAGCTCATCGAGGTCGTGCGTATCGGCAAGCAGCTGCTCATGACCCGCGGTTCGCTTACGACCTTCTCGGTCGCCAACGACATGGCGAAGTACTTCGCTATCATCCCGGCCCTGTTCTCGCCGATCTACCCCGGGTTGGACGCCCTCAACATCCTGGGGCTCACCAGCCCGTTGACTGCCGTGCTGTCCGCCATTATCTACAACGCGCTGGTCATCGTCGCGCTGATTCCTGCCGCCCTGAAAGGCGTGAAGTACCGCGAGCTTTCATCCGGCCAGCTGCTGACCCACAACCTGCTGGTGTGGGGTCTGGGCGGTATCGTGGCGCCGTTCGTATTCATCAAGATTATCGACATGCTGCTGGCCTTGTTCGGCATTGGCATGATGTAGACGGAGGTTTGTATGTTCAAAGGTATCGCATCGCGCGCACTTGGCGTGTTCGCGCTGTTTACCATCGTCTGCGGCCTGGGATACACGCTCGTGGTGACTGGCGTCGCGCAGCTTGCGTTTCCGTACCAGGCGAACGGATCGCTTATTACGGTCGACGGCAAGGTTGTGGGTTCCGAGCTCATCGGCCAGAACTTCGATGACGAAGCCCACATGTGGGGTCGTATCCAGAACGTGTCAATTGTCGAAGGCGAAGACGGCGAGCTCATGGCGTATGGTGCCCCGTCCAACCTGTCCCCGGCGAGTGAGGAGTATCGGCAGCTGATTGATGCGCGCGTGAAGAAGATCCGCGCCGCCAACCCCGATGCCGATATGGACGCTGTGCCCGTCGACCTGGTGACGTGTTCGGGGTCCGGCCTCGACCCGGAGATCTCTCCGGATGCCGCCGAGTACCAAGTCCCGCGCCTTGCCAAGGCCACGGGCAAGAGCGAAGGCGAGGTGCGCGAGATCATCGCCGCGTGCACCAAGGACCGATTCCTGGGCGTCTTCGGCGAGCCCACGGTCAACGTGCTCAAGGTGAACCTTATGCTGGACGGCGCGCTGTAGGTGAGGGAGTGGCGGATGAGGGCATGACTGACTATCTGAGCCCTCAATTCCACCCCGCCCATCAGTTGCGGTGGAATACGGACTGTTTTGCCTGTCAAAAGCCTCATCTACTCCGTATTTCACCGCAACTTTTTTGTGAGGGTCGGGATTGAAGGTAGGGAGTGCGAGCGAGTGCGAATGCGGCGGATACTGATACGATAGGTGTGTTAGCAACTGCCGCCGAGCGGCTTAAACGAAAGGAAGCCTGTATGGAGTCCTCCGCCTATCCGATGCTCTTTAGCCCGATCAAGGTCGGTACGACCGAGGTCAAGAACCGCGTCTTTATGCCGCCGGTATCTACCAACCTGGCCGATCATGGCTATGTGACCGACGACTTGGTCGATCATTACCGTGCCCGCGCCAAGGGCGGCGTGGGCCTCATCATTACCGAGGTCGTGACGGTTGAGCCCACCTATACCTATCTGCCGGGCGACATGTGCTGCTACGACGACACGTTTATCCCCGGCTGGGAAAAGCTCGCCGCAGCCGTCCACGAGTACGGCTGCAAGATCATGCCGCAGCTCTTCCACCCCGCCTACATGGCCTTTAACATTCCGGGCACGCCGCGCCTGATCGCTCCGTCCTTTGTGGGCCCGTCCTATGCCCGCGAGGCGCCGCGCCCCATCACGGTCGATGAGATCCACGAGCTCACGCATCAGTTTGGCGACGCTGCCGTGCGTATGCAGAAGGCTGGCGTCGATGGCGTCGAGGTCCATGCGGCGCACGCCCACGGTATGCTCGGCGGCTTTTTGACCCCGCTCTACAACAAGCGCACCGACGAGTACGGCGGCTCGCTCGACGCCCGCATGCGCTTCCTGCTCGAGGTCATCGCCGAGATTCGTGAGCGCTGCGGTAAGGACTTCATCATCGACGTCCGCATCTCGGGCGATGAGTACACCGATGGCGGCCTGACCCTCAACGACATGATCTACGTCTCGCGTCGCCTGGAAAAGGCCGGCGTCGACATGATTCACGTGTCGGGCGGCACCACCATCAAGCGCGGCTCTGCGATTCCCGCCGCCGGCACGCAGCAGGCCTCGCACGCCGCTTGCTCGCGTGAGATTAAAAAGCATGTGAATATTCCCGTTGCCACCGTCGGCCGCATCAACGAGGCCTGGATTGCCGAGGAGCTGATCGAGGACGGCGCTGCCGACATCTGTATGATGGGCCGCGCCAATCTGTGCGATGCCGAGTTCTGCAACAAGGCTGCTGCCGGCAACGCCGACGAGATCCGTCCCTGCATCGGTTGCCTGCGCTGCTTGAACGGCATTATGTTCGGCAAGCGCATCTCCTGCACCGTCAACCCGGACGTGGAGCGCGATGAGGCCGGCTACGAGCCTGTCGCCGAGGCCAAGAACGTACTGGTTGTGGGCGCTGGTCCTGCGGGCATGGAGACAGCCTACATTGCTGCCAAGCGCGGCCACAACGTGGTGCTCGTGGATAAGCAGGACGAGCCGGGAGGCGAGATGCGCATCGCAGCCGTTCCGCCGGCAAAGCAGGAACTCACCCGCGTGATCAAGTATCAGTACCGTCGCCTGGCCGAGGCCGGCGTGAAGTGCGTATTTGGTACCGAGCTCTCGGCCGAGGACATTCAGCGCGACTACGCCGGCTACGAGGTCGTCCTGGCTTATGGCGCCGAGCCCATCGCCCCGGCCTTCATGCAGGGCTTTAAGCAGGTTATGACGGCTGACGACCTACTGGGCGGCAAGGCTTTCCCGGGCAAGAAGATCGTCATCGTGGGCGGTGGCACCGTCGGTTGCGAGACGGCAGATTACCTGGCCCCGCTGGTCAACGACCTGTCGCCGGCCAATCGCGATGTCACCGTCATCGAGATGACCAAGACGCTCGCCGCCAACGAGGGCGGTGCCGGTCGCGCGGTGCTCATCACGCGCATGCTCTCCAAGGGCGTCCACGTGCTGACCGAGGCCAAGGTGACCGAGATTACCGAGGATACCATCAGCTACGAGAAGGACGGCGAGGTCCACACCATCACCGGTGCCGATACGCTGGTGCTTGCCATGGGCTATCGTCCCAATACCAAGTTGGCCGACGACCTTGCCGCTGCCGGTGTTGCTACCCACGTGCTGGGCGACGCCCAGAAGTGCGGCAACATCCGCGATGCCATCGGCGATGGCTACAAGGTTGCCTGCGAGCTCTAATCAGCCCCTTGGTGCATGGGGACAGGTGTCCCTGCGCCATCCGATAGCAAAACAGCGGCGGCGCCCCGGGTTTCGGGATGCCGCCGCTTGCTCTTGTGATCTTGGCGACGCGAGCGCGCCCTATTTCACCGCAACTGGGGAGATAGGGGATGCGATAGTATTACGTGGTGATATTCGACAGACCGTGAGCTTCATCCGAGGGCTTTATGGAACAACACCAGCATTATCAGAGTTTGCAAGATCAGGCATACAACGCATTGCGCTCCAAGATTATCTATGCCGAGCTCAAGCCCGGCACGCGCCTTTCGGCGATTGGTCTGGAAAAGGAGACGGGAATCGGGCGCACGCCCATTCGCGAATCCTTTGTGCGCCTGCGCGAGCAAGAGCTGGTGGAAACGCGTCCCAAAAGCGGCACCTATGTCCAAAAAATCAGCATGGAACGCGCCGAAAACGCCTGTTTCTTGCGCGAGAAGCTCGAGAGAAGTGTGCTTATTAAATGCTGTTCGGCCGCCACGCCCGAGCAAAAGCATCGGCTCGAGCAGATTCTTACCGAGTCCGAGTCGCTCGACCATAGCGAGACGCGTCGCTTTTTCGATCTGGACAATCTGTTCCATGAGACGTGTTTTGAGATTGCCGGTCGTCACATGCTGTGGAATTGGATGAAGAGCGTCAATACGCATTTTGAGCGATACAACTGGTTGCGTATGGTGTCGCAGGACCTGGATTGGGAGCCGATTCGTCGGCAGCATCGCCGGATTCTCGAGGCCATTAAGAGGGGCGATACCGACACGGCGAGCTATCTGGCAGAGACGCACTTGCATCTGATGCCCGAGGAGCAGGGCCCGGTTATCGCCTTGCATCCCGACTATTTTGAGCTGTCGAAAGACTCGTCTATTTAGCCCATCACCGCATCTGCTCGAGACGCGAAAACGAAGCTGCTCGCCTACAGCGTTTTGCAACCGAGATTTTTAAAAAATGCCTAAAATGGCTCAGACTGCCGACATTGGGAAACGGGGTGCGCTATGGCGCAGATGAGAATCAAGGACATTGCCGCCGAGGCGGGCGTGAGTCCGGCCACGGTCTCGCGCTATCTCAACAACCGCCCCGGGCAAATGACCGAGGAAACCCGTGCTCGCATCGCGGCGGTTATCGAGCGCACCGGCTATCGCCCACGTGCTGCCGCGCGCAATCTGCGCAGCTCACGCACCAATCTCATCGGCGTGATCCTGGCCGACATCGCCAACCCGTTCTCCAGCGCTATGCTCGAAGGACTTTCCTCCAGTGCCGCCGCGCGCGGCTGCTCGCTTATGACGGCCATTAGCGGCAACGACCCCGCAAAGGAGGCCGAGTCGCTCGCCAGACTTATCGATGCTGGCGTGGACGGTCTGGTCGTCAATACCTGCGGAGGCAATGACGAGGCGATCGTCGCGGCAGCGGGACGTCTGCCTGTTGTGCTGCTCGACCGCGATGTTGCCGACGGCGGTGTCGATCTGGTGACATCTAACAACCGTGAGCTGGTCGCCGGCTTGGTAGACGCCTTGGCCGCTGCGGGCAGCGAGCGCCTGTGCCTGCTCACCGAGGCAAGCGACGACAGCCCCGTCCGTCGCGAGCGCGCCGAGGCCTTTGCCGAAGAGCTTTCGCGCCGCGGCCTTGCGGGCGAGGTCGTCACCCTAGCCGACGGCGGTGCCACGGGCGTTGGCCGCTTGGACGAGGCCATCCGCGGCTATGCGGGCAAAAAACTCGGCCTCATTGCCGTCAACGGCCTGGTCTTCCTGCGTTTGACCGAGGCGCTGGCGCAGTTGGGACCCTCGTTGCCGGCTGGCCTCAAGATCGCGACGTTTGACGACTACCCCTGGAACCATGTGCTCTTTGGCGGAGTCACCACGGCCGCGCAGGACACCCTCGCCATCGCCGAGCGCGTGGTTGAGCGCCTCTCCGAGCGCATCGACGTCGTTACCACCACCGTGGGCGAAGCCGCAAAGCTCGCCCCTAAGCGCATCGAAGTCCCCGGTCGCATCGAACACCGCCCCTCGACCTCGCGCTAACCATTCGTCCGTGACCGCCTGTTCGCACACGTTTTTTGAGCGCTTGATACGCTTTAACCCTGCGGAAACATTTTTCTGCGATAGTATCTGCGATATAGACCAGTCGAAACCCGCCCGAAAGAAAGGGGAGCGACATGAACCAGCAGAACATCGATTACGTACTCCGCTCCGTAGAGCAGCGTGACATCCGCTTTGTGCGTCTGTGGTTTGTCGACATTCTCGGCCGCCTCAAGAACTTTGCCATTAGCCCCGAGGACCTCGAGGTCGCTTTTGAGGAGGGTATTGGCTTTGACGGCTCCGCTATCGAGGGCTTTGCCACGCCCGAGGAAGCCGACATGCTCGCATTCCCCGATGCTTCGACCTTCCAAATCCTGCCGTGGCGCCCGAGCCACAACGGCGTCGCCCGCGTGTTCTGCGACGTGTGCACTCCCGATCGCAAGCCGTTTGCCGGCGACCCACGCGATGCCCTGCGCCGCATGTTCCGCAAGGCTGAGAAGGCTGGCTATCTGCTCAACGTGGGTGCCGAGCTGGAGTATTACTACTTCCCCGACGAGCACACCCCCGAGCCGCTCGACAACGTGGGCTACTTCGATCTTTCGGTGAGCGATGCCGCCCGCGACCTGCGCCGCAACACGGTCCTCACGCTCGAGAAGATGTCCGTGCCCGTGGAGTACACCTTCCACGCCGCCGGTCGCTCGCAGCACGGCATGAGCCTGCGCCACGCCGAGGCCCTGAGCATGTCCGACGCCATCACCACGGCCAAGCTCATCATTAAGCAGCAGGCCTACGAGAGCGGTTGCCACGCTTCCTTTATGCCCAAGCCGTTGGCGGGCGAGGACGGCAGCGCCATGTTTTTGCATCAGTCGCTGTTCGACCACGACGGCAACAACGTCTTTTGGGGCGAGGACGACGAGAAGTACCACCTCTCCGAAATCGCCAAGCACTACATGGCCGGCATCTTGGCGCACGCGCGCGAGATCAGCGCCATCACCAACCCCACGGTCAACTCGTACAAGCGCATCACCACGGGTGGCGACTCCGTGCCGCAGTACGCCACGTGGGGCCTGCGCAACCGCGCGAGTATGGTCCGCATCCCGGTCTACAAGCCCGGCAAGCCGCTGTCCACGCGCATTGAGCTGCGCAGTCCCGACCCCATGGCCAACCCGTACCTGGTCAACGCCGTCACGCTGGCGGCTGGTCTGGACGGCATCGAGCGCAAGCTGGAACTCCCGCCCGAGGCCACGGCCGAGACGCTCAAGCTTACCGACCGTCAGATGGTCGAGGCCGGCTACGCGCCGCTGCCGCGCTCGCTCAAAGAGGCGCTCGACGTGTTTGAGGACTCGCAGTTTATGAAGGATGCTCTCGGCGAGCACATCCACAGCTTCTTCCTCAAAAAGAAGCGCGACGAGTGGCATAAGTTTGAGTCTACGATCACCGAGTGGGAGATCAAGCACTACCTGGCGAACTCCTAATCGCGCTGGCTTGTTCCAGTACGATTGAGCTCATTTCTTTGGAGGCCGATATGTCCGATAAGAGTGCCCTGTTCATGGCGCGCACGACGCGCTTCCACGAGTTTGCCCGCAGCTTGACGACCACCCTGGGTGTCGAGGTGAGCCTGGCAACCCCCGATTCGCCAACTGCGGCGCACGACTTTGACCTGCTGATTCTCGATTCAGATGGCATCCGCAGCGACCGCATCGATCAGATTGCCAAGTGGCTCGACGATCGTGGTGGCGTCCCCATGTTGGTGATCGTTGACGACGAGGCACTCGGTACCCTGCGCCTGCCGAATCACGCGCATGCCGACTTTGTATGCCCCACGGCGACGCCCAACGAGCTCAAGGCTCGTGCGCAGCGCCTGATGGGCGAGGAGGAGACCGTCACCGCTGACGATGTACTCAACATCGATAACCTCGAGATCAACCTGGCCACCTACCAGGTGACGCTCGATAACGAGCCCATCGACCTGACGCTGATGGAGTACTCGCTGCTGAGCTTTTTGGCGACGCATCCCAACCGTGCCTACAGCCGCGAGGTGCTGCTGCACCGCGTGTGGGGCTTTGAGTACTGCGGTGGTACGCGCACCGTCGACGTGCACATTCGACGCATCCGCTCCAAGGTGGGCCCGCAGATCGCGGCACACATCACCACCGTCCGCGGCGTGGGCTATCTGTTTAAGGACTAGATTTCCACCACAAAGGGGACAGGCACCTTTGTGGTGGTTTTGCCGCAGATGCGGGTTCCTTTCGGGTCTGCGGCAGAACTTAAGCCTTCCTAAAAGATTGCGTTCTCATACACGTTCGCCCGCATATTGGGGTACAACTCAACGTGAACAATGATGGCCCGCCACATGTTTGGCGGGCCTTTGGTTATTTGACGAAAGGATCGCAGCTATGAGCGAGTACGATTCCCAGCATCCCCAGGATGCGGGCAACGCCGGCGAGACCCAGCAGCAGCCGCGTGTGCAGGTGGAGTCGACGCCTGCCGGCAGCAACATTCCCTACGTGCAGGCTTACGACACACAGACCGGCAAGCCGCTGGGCGGTCAGCAGGTTGTAAACAAGCAC
>USCS01000022.1 GCA_900552875.1 uncultured Collinsella sp.
GTCGATGGCATTTTGGTGAGCCCTACGTGCTGCGATCCGCTGTACCGTCGCTCGGCCCGCGTGAGCATGGGCACGGTGTTCCAGGTGCCCTGGACACGCATTGGCAGCGAAGCGCGCGTATGGCCGCATGATGGGCTGGCGGCGCTACACGATGCCGGCTTTTCGTGTGCCGCTATGGCGTTGACGGACGACTCTGTTTCGCTTGATGATCCTGTACTGCAGAAGATTGATCGCTTGGCGATTTTTATGGGCACCGAGGGTGCTGGCTTGGGCGCCAAGACCATTGCAGGCTGCGACCGCGCCGTGCGTATTCCGATGGCACATGGGGTCGATTCACTCAACGTGGCCGCGGCAAGCGCTGTTGCCTTTTGGCAGCTGTGCCCGCATGTGAGCAACGAGTACCACTACCAGCCGGGGCTGTATCACTAGGCAGATAGTTAGCACCGGGCTCTGATTCGGGGCGTTTCGGCCGACGTCGGTCGGTGCTAAGCTGGTATTGGCTTTGGTCTTAAATTGCCGTTTTGTTGTTTGACGTACGCTGGTGGGGAGGGCGTGTGGCTAAGAAATCTACGGCTATCGATGTAACGCAGGGTGTCATTTGGCAACAGCTGCTGTCGCTGTGCGTCCCTATCTTCTTTAGCTCATTTTTTCAGCAGGCTTACACGCTTATTGGTACGTATATCGTCGGCCAGTTTGGCGGCAAGCTCGCGCTGGGTGGCATTCAAGCCACGATGGTGCTCACCGAGCTCTGCATTGGCTTTTGCGTTGGCGTTGGCGCTGGCTGCGCGGTCATTACCGGTCAGTATTTTGTTCGGCACGATGATGAGCGATTGAGTCGTTCGGTCCATACGGCCATGACGCTCGCGCTGGTGGGCGGTATCGTTTTCTCGATTCTTGGCATAGTGTTCGTTGAGCCCATGCTAGTACTTATGAACACGCCGCATGAACTATTTGCCGAGGGCGTGGCCTATGCTCGTTGCTATTTTGCCGCCATGGTTGCGGCGCTGCTGCTCAATATGGGAACGGCGCTGCTGCGCGCCGTGGGCGACACACGCGGTCCTGCTGTGATCATTGCTTCCGGCTGCCTTGTTAATGCGGTGCTGGATGTCATCTTCGTTGCCGTGCTTCATATGGAGGCTCTGGGCTGCGGCATCGCGGTGGCGCTGACCATTTGCTCCAACGCCACGATGATCGTGATTCGTATGATGCACGCTCCGGGTGCGTGGCGGCTTTCACTGTCCAAACTCTGCATTGATCCTGGCATTTGTAAAAGCATGATCTCGTGTGGTCTGCCGCTTGGCTTTCAGTCTGCTGCGTATTCGATTTCCAACGTTTTGATTCAGGTGTCGGTCAACTCGTTTGGTGCCGATGTCACCACGGCGTGGGGTCTTTCGGGCCGTTTGGATGGCATTGTCTGGATGGTTACCGAGGCGCTTGGCGTTTCGATCACCACGTTCTCGGCACAGAACTTTGGCGCGCGCAACTACGAGCGCATGCGCAAGGGCTACCATACGTCGCTTGTGCTGTCGTTTATGCTCATTGGTGGCCTGTCTGCCGTGCTGCTGGTGTTCTCCGGTCCGTTGTCACGTCTGTTTGTCGACGATGCTTCGATTTCGGCGTACACCACGACGATTCTTCATTTTATCGCGCCGTTCTACGCGATTTTCTCGATTATCGAGAACGCGTCGGGATCCATTCGCGGTGCCGGCGTGAGCTTGCAGCCCATGCTGCTCACGATTTTTGGCACCGTTGTGCTCAGGGTGATCTGGGTGTTTGCGATTATGCCGTTCGATCCGTCTCTTGAGCACCTGCTGCTGGTTTACCCCGTAACCTGGCTCATCACCGCCACGATGTTCACCGTCTACCATCACAGCGGCAACTGGCTCGGCCGCGCCACTGCCTAGCCATTGGGGACGTCCGCAATGGCTAGTATTCGATGCCTTGGCGGGCTAGGAGGCCTTCGTCGAAGTAGTGTTTGACGGGGCGCATTTCGGTGACCAGGTCGGCGAGGTCAGCGAGGGGCAGCAGGCCGCGGCCGGTGAGCACGAGCTCCGTGGTGGTTGGTTTCATCGCGATCAATGCTTCGAGATCTTCGCGCGTCACAAAGCCCCGTCGCTTGGCTTCTCCTAGCTCATCCACTATCAGCATGTCGACCTGGCTAATCTGCTCGCGCGCCAGCTCCATGATCTGTGCAGCACATGCTTTTGGCGTGTCGCGGTCGGCTTGTACGATGCGTAGCCCCAATCGAGGCGCTGCGTCATGTTCGGCGCAGTGCAGCTTCTTGGCAAACTGCAGCATGAGCACGTTAAGTCCATAGCCCGTGGCGCGCAGCGCGAGCCCCAGCGCGGCCGTTGTCTTGCCCTTGCCGTCGCCCGTATAGATTTGAACCTTGCCGACTTTCAGTGATGCCATCTCTGTCCTTTCGTGCCCGGCGTCGGTTTATCGCCGTCCGGGTTGGGTATTCTAGAAATTATTATCAACCCCAGTAGATGGAGTTCAAGCAGATGGAGATGGATGACAACAAACGTAGACGGAATATGATCCTCTACGTGCTCATCGCCTTCGTCGTCTACCTCGTGCTCTCGACCGTTCTGTTCCCTAACATCGGTCACACGCAGCAGATTACGAAGACCGATTATTCGACGTTTGTCAAAGCGCTCGATAAGAAGAGCGTCGACAAGGTCGAGTACAACACGGACGATTACACGATTTATTACACCAAGAAGGGCGAGGACGAGAACATCGCCTACAAGACGACCGGTGTGCCGAATGATGCGGGTTTTACCGATCGCGTGCTTGAATCTGGCGCCTCGCTTGAGTCGGTCGTTCCCGATAAGAACTCGGGTCTGATGACCTACTACCTGCTCACCCTCATTCTTCCCATGGCGATTTTCTTCCTGATTGGCTGGTGGCTCAACCGCCGCATGAAGAAGGCCATGGGTGATGACGGCCCGTCGATGAACTTTGGCGGCGGCGGTTTTGGCGGCGGCGGACTGGGTAAGTCCGGCGCGCGCGTGATCGCCTCCAAGGACGTGGGCGTGACCTTTAAGGACGTCGCCGGCCAGGAAGAGGCCAAGGAGTCTCTCAAGGAGGTCGTCGACTTTCTGGAGAAGCCGCAGCGCTACGAGGAGATCGGCGCCAAGCTGCCGCGCGGTGCTCTCCTTGTTGGCCCTCCGGGTACCGGTAAGACTCTGCTTGCCAAGGCTGTTGCCGGCGAGGCCGGTGTTCCGTTCTTTAGCATTTCGGGCTCTGAGTTCGTTGAGATGTTTGTTGGTCGCGGCGCTGCAAAGGTTCGTGACCTGTTTAAGCAGGCCAAGGAAAAGGCCCCGTGTATCGTCTTTATCGATGAGATCGATACCATCGGTAAGAAGCGCGATGGCGGCGGCTTTAGCGGCAACGACGAGCGCGAGCAGACGCTCAATCAGTTGCTGACCGAGATGGATGGCTTCGATAACCACAAGGGTATCGTTGTCCTTGCCGCAACCAACCGCCCCGACAGTCTCGATCCCGCTCTACTGCGCCCCGGTCGTTTTGACCGCCGCATCCCCGTCGAGTTGCCCGATCTGACCGGCCGTAAGAACATCCTCGAGCTTCACGCCAAGAGTGTGAAGACCGAGCCGCCGATCGATCTGACCGCGATTGCCCGCGCCACGCCTGGTGCCTCGGGCGCCGACCTGGCCAATATCATCAACGAGGGCGCCCTGCGCGCCGTTCGCGAGGGTCGCAAGCGTGCAACCCAGGACGACTTTGAGGAGTCGGTGGAGGTTGTCATCGCCGGCCAGCAGCGCAAGTCCACGGTGCTTTCCGACCATGAGAAGCAGGTCGTTTCCTACCACGAGATCGGTCATGCCATCGTCGCTGCCCGCCAAAAGGGTTCCGCGCCGGTTACCAAGATCACCATCGTGCCGCGCACGAGCGGTGCTCTTGGCTATACCATGCAGGTCGAGGAGGACGAGCGCTTCCTGACGACACGCCAGGAGGTCTTGGACAAGCTTGCCGTCTACTGCGGCGGCCGTGCGGCCGAGGAACTCATCTTTGGCGAGATGACGACCGGTGCCGCCAACGATATCGAACAGGCCACCAAGCTCGCCCGTAACATGGTGACGCGCTTTGGTATGTCCGACGAGTTTGGCATGATGGCGCTCGGTACCGTGCAGAACGCGTATCTCAATCAGGATACGTCGCTCACCTGCGCCCCTGGTACGGCCGAGCGTGTGGACGCGATTGTCGCTAAGCTGATCGAGGATGCGCACGATCGCGCCCTGCAGATCCTCAAGGAGAACAAGTTCAAGCTCCATGAGCTGGCTCGTTATCTGTACAAGAAGGAGACCATCACGGGCGAGGAGTTTATGAATCTCCTCACGCGCGAGAATCCGCTGATGCCAAAGCAGCAGTAAGGCTGGTTACATAGCATCGCACGCCCCATTTGAGCTTTTATCTCAAATGGGGCGTTTTGCTTGGGAGGGATATGTATGAAGATCGTGGTGAGCGCCTGTTTGATGGGCGAGAGCTGCAAGTATAACGGCCTCGATAATTACCATCGCGAACTGGTCGAAGCGTGCGAACGCACGGGGACCGAGGTCCTCTTGGTGTGCCCTGAGGTCTTTGGCGGCCTGTCCACGCCGCGCAAGCCGTCCGAGATTGTGAACGGCGAGGTCCGTACCTGCGAGGGCACCTCAGTCGATCGCGAGTTTCGCCAGGGTGCCCAACGTGCGCTCGATATGTGCGAGCAGGCGGGCGGGCCGGAAGAGATCGCCGCGTGCATCCTGCAGGACCGTAGTCCCTCGTGCGGCGCGGGTCGCATCTACGACGGAACATTCAGCGGCACCCTTACGGCGGGCAACGGCGTCTTCGTTGATTTACTGCTCCGCCACGGTTATCGCGTGACCCCGGCTAGCGAGTTCGACCCCAGCATGCTGGAGCAATAAAAAACCACCACAAAGGTGTTGCTCCCTTGTGGTGGTTTTGGCCTGGGTCTAGAGCGTGTGGCCGTAGGCGTTGGCGGCCTTGATGGCGGCGGCGAATTTTTCGTCGGTGAAGGGCTCCGGGTTGCCTTGCTTCCACTCGTTGGTGGCGTGCGCGTGCTCGCACAGGGCAGGGATATCGGTCTCGGAAAGCCCGACCTGCTCAAGCGTTACGGGCAGCCCCATCTGCTTGTTGAAGTCAGCATAGCGCTTAAGGTTCTCGGTGTCGCCCGTGTAGGCGAACAACACCAGCACGCCCAGGCTTACGACTTCGCCGTGCAGGTAGGTGCCCTCACGCGGAATGCTGCAGGTGGCGTTGTAGAACGCGTGCGCCACGCTCGAGTTGTAGTAGTAATCGTTCTGGTTGGTCAGGTTCGAGACATAGCCCGTGTTGACCACGATGTCGAGCGCGATCTGCTTGACGGCCTCGCTCGACAGATTCTGACGAACGTCCTCAAGACCCTGAACACCGTAGGTAAACAGCGGCTCGGAACAGGTGTGGGCAAGAGCCAGGCCAAGGCCGGCGGTGTGCTCCAGGTCGCCGGCGCTCGTGGCGTACTCGACTTCGGGCTGCTTGGACAGGGCGTCGCCCACGCCGGCCCAGAAGTACTCCGCCGGAGCCTCGGCGATGATCTTGGGATTGATGAAGATGTGCGCCGGTCGGTTGGGGTACGAATAGCCCTCGAGCGATCCATCGTCGTTGTAGACGACGGCAATGGCGGTCGCGGCGGAACAGTTAGAGCAAATCGTCGGCACCGTAAAGACAATCTTCTTGAGCTCGATTGCCGCTGTCTTGACGGTGTCGAGTGCCTTGCCGCCGCCACAGGCGATAAGCACGTCTGCCTGCTGGCAAGCGGGGGAGTTCACGACCTTGGCGATATTGGCGCGCGTACTGTTGGTGCCGTAGACGCGCGTCTCCAGAATCTCGACGTCGGTACCTTCAAGCGCCGCCTCGATGCCCGGCAGCGCCGCAGCTAGGGCTCGCTTGCCACCAATGATGGCGACTTTCTTCGCGCCGTACTCCGTCAGTGCGGCGGGCAGCTCGGTAAAGCAATCCTCGCCGACGGTGTAGTCGCTCATTCCGATTGTGCGCATGGCAGCCTTCTTTCGTTAGTTAAAGTGCTTTCAGGTATTTTGCTCCTAGAGAAGGCTAACGACCACGAGAAATTTCTTACGTATGAAACCAGTGTTGAGGGTTTTTCGTCGGCGCGGAACGTGCTAGCATACTCCACATAAGCGTTGATGGGGACGAGTAGTCGGCCGTCCGCATGCCACAGAGAGCGGGGAGCGCTGAGAACCCGTGCATGCGACCGATGAAAATCACCCCGGAGCTGCGGTCCCAACGGACGTGCCGCGCAGGCACGTCTTAGTAGATATCGCCGAGATGGTCGTCGATACAGGCCAGCCGAGTAACGGATGCGAGCGCGCGAATACGCGGGCGAGGGCATCTAAGCTGGGTGGTTAAACGAAGAGCTTTTGCGGGCATACAGCCCGTTTTTGTGGCGCTTCGTCCCAGCTTGTAGGGACGGGCGCTTTTTTGGTGCCCAACGGGCGTGCGCGCCCACGACATGAAAGGGGTACCGTGGCAAACGAGTACAAGCAGACGATGAATCTGCCCAAAACCGGTTTTCCCATGCGTGCCGGTCTTTCCAAGTCCGAGCCCAAGCGACTCAAGGACTGGCAGGACAACAAGGTCTACGAGCAGGTTCTGAAGAAGAACGAGGGTCACAAGAAGTTCGTGCTGCACGACGGCCCTCCGTACGCCAACGGCCCGATCCACATCGGCCACGCCATGAACAAGATCTCCAAGGACATGATCAACCGCTACTGGATGATGCAGGGCTATGAGGTTCCCTATGTTCCCGGTTGGGACTGCCATGGCCAGCCGATCGAGCATAAGGTCGAGGAGAAGCTCGGCACCGAGAAGTTCAACCAGACCTCCACGGCTAAGATCCGTGAGCTTTGCAATAAGTTCGCTGTCGAGAACATCGAGCTGCAGAAGGCCGGCTTCCGTCGCCTGGGCGTGCTCGGCGATTGGGACAACCCCTATCTGACGCTCTATCACCAGCATGACGCCGCCGACATCGAGGTTTTCAAGGCCATGTTCGACAAGGGCATGATCTATCGCGGTCACAAGCCCGTCCACTGGTGCAAGCACTGCCATACCGCACTTGCTGAGGCCGAGATTGAGTACTCCGACGAGACGAGCCCGTCCATCTTCGTGCGCTTTGAGATGACCTCCAAGCCCGTCGGCCTCGAGAACTTCGACGGCCCGGTTGACTTTATCATCTGGACGACCACGCCGTGGACCATCCCCTCCGACCAGGCAGTTTCTCTCAAGCCCGGTGTCGCCTACGTCGCCGTTGAGCACGACGACCGCGCCGAGGTCATGCTCGAGGACCTGGCTCCCAAGTGCTGCGAGGAGTTTGGCTGGGAGTACACCCCGGTTGTGGTCGACGGCAAGCCCTATGTGGTTCCCGCCGAGACCTTCCATCACATTCACTATAAGCAGCCGATCTTTGACGGTGTTGAGGGCGTGGCACTGTTGGCCGATTACGTCGGTGTCGATGACGGTACCGGTATCGTCCACAACTCGCCCGGTCACGGCGTCGACGACTACTTCGCCTGCCTCAAGGAGGGCATCACCGACATTTGCATGCCGGTCGATGACGACGGCAAGTTCTACACCGGCGAGGAGTTTGGCACCGGCGGCCCCTTCAGCGGCATGGATACCGACGAGGCCAACCCGCACATCATCGAGTTCCTGCGCGAGCGCGGCACCCTGGTCCTCGAGAAGAAGATCACGCACAGCTATCCGCACTGCTGGCGCTGCAAGCACCCGGTGCTCTTCCGTGCTACCGACCAGTGGTTTGTCTCGATGGACAAGACCGGCTTGCGCGAGCAGGCTGGCAAAGAGGTCCGCGAGAACGTTAAGTGGTATCCGGCCCACGCGGCCAACCGCATCGGCGCCATGGTCGAGCAGCGTCCCGACTGGTGCATCAGCCGTCAGCGCAACTGGGGCGTGCCTATCCCCAGCTACACTTGCGCCGACTGCGGTGAGAAGGTCATGAACGACGCCACGCTCGACGCCGTCATCAAGCTCTTCCACGAGAAGGGCTCCGACGCCTGGTTCACCGACGCTCCCGAGAGCTACCTGGGCGAGGCCTGCGTCTGCCCCAAGTGCGGCGGCCATCACCTCAAGGCCGATAAGGACATCCTCGACGTGTGGTGGGATTCCGGCGTCTCTTGGAAGGCCGTCTGCGAGTACCGTCCCGAGCTGGAGTATCCGGCTGATGTGTACCTCGAGGGCTCCGACCAGCACCGCGGTTGGTTCCAAAGCTCGCTGCTCACCTCGGTGGGCGCCAACGGCCACGCTCCGTACAAGGCGGTTGTCTCGCAGGGCTTCACCCTCGACGGCCAGGGCCGTAAGATGTCCAAGTCGCTCGGCAACGTCATCGACCCCAATAAGGTCTGCGACGAGATGGGCGCTGACATCATCCGTCTGTGGGTTGCTTCCGTTGACACCAGCTCCGACGTGTCCATCGACCACGAGATCCTTGCTCGTACGTCCGATGCCTACCGTCGTTTCCGCAACACGCTGCGCTTCCTGCTCTCCGAGCTCGAGGGTCAGTTTGAGCCCGAGACCGACGGCGTCGCCTTTGCCGACCTGCTGCCGCTCGATAAGCTCATGGTTGCCCGCCTGACTCAGGTTCAGGCCGAGGTCGACGACGCCTACGCCAGCTACGAGTTCCCGCGCGCCTACCGTGCGCTTTATGACTTCGTGGTTACCGAGCTCTCCAACGTGTACCTCGACGCCCTGAAGGACCGTCTGTACTGCGACAAGCCCGGCTCGCTCGAGCGTCGCAGCGCCCAGACCGTGCTGGCCGAGCTCTTCTCGATGCTCATGCGCGACCTGCAGCCGATCCTGTCCTACACGGTTGACGAGGCCATGGCATATGCGCCCGCTGGCTGCGTCGATCACCAGAAGTACGCCGCGCTGCTCGATTGGTACAAGTCGCCCATCACGGTCGACGAGGCCAATGAGTTCGAGGGCGTGCTCGAGGCTTCTCTTGAGCTCCGTAGCGCCGTGACCAAGGCCCTTGAGGATGCCCGTTCTGCCGGCACCTTCACCAAGAGCCAGCAGGTTCGCGTCAAGGCGGTCGTTCCCGCCGAGATGTACGCGCTGCTGACTGGTGACAAAGCGGTCGACCTGGCCGAGTTCTACATCGTCTCCGATGTTGAGCTGACCCAGGGCGAAGAGCTTTCCGTCTGCATTGATGCTGCCGAGGGCGAGTGCTGCGACCGTTGCTGGAACTACCGCACCACCGTCGGCGAGTACAACGGCCACGCTCATATTTGCAAGCGCTGCGCGGAGGCGCTGAACTAGCCGTTGGGGACGTTCTTAAACGACTGTCAAACAAGAACGTCCCCAACGTCAACTTTTGTCACGTCCAAGCGGCATTCTGTTTTTCGGAATGCCGCTTTCGTTTTTAGCTGGTTATTTCGCTAGCGTTGGTGAATATGCTGCGCGTTTGGCGTTTGTCACTATAAGATGATTACTTGCATTAAACGTAATTCGATGATCTTGAGGGTAGGGGATTTCTTTGGGTCGTGCTGGGGATATGACGCCGCCTTTGCGCTGGCGGTTAGGTGTTGCTGGTGGGGTGGTGCTGGTTGTGCTGCTTTTTGATCAGCTGACCAAGCTTGCGGTTCGTGCCGTGGGCGACGCTTTGCATGTGACTGTTATCCCCGGTGTGATCGACTTCCTGTTTGTCCGCAATATCGGTGCTGCCTTTAGCATGGGCGAGGGGCATGGCGTTGCGTTTGCTTTGCTGGCGCTTGCGATCATTGTCGCCATTGCCGTGTACTTGCTTCGCGCGCCCCAGCTTGCTCGCTTGGAGGTTGTGGGCATGGCTATGGTCGCGGGCGGTGCTATCGGCAACGCTATCGATCGTTTGGCCTTTGGCTTTGTGACCGATTTTATTGCCACCACCTTCATCGACTTTCCCGTCTTCAATGTGGCCGATATCGGCATTACGGTCGGTGTTGTGCTGGCGCTTATCGGTTACATGTTCTTGAGTCCCGCCGCTCGCGAGGTCGATGCGACTGCTGAGCTCAATGCCCGTGATGAGGCCCGCGCTAAGCGCAAAGCCAAGCAGCGTGGGGAGCGTGCCCGCAAGATTCGCGAAAGGAATGATCGTTAATGGCCGACATCCATATTCTTGTTGCCGACGATTGCTCTGGCCAGCGTCTCGACGCCTTTTTGGGTGCCAACGACGGCTGCCCCACGCGCTCTGCCTGCGCGTATCTGATCGAGGGCGGCGCCGTAATCGTGAACGGCGAGACCTGTCTGTCAAAAAAGTATGCCGTACGCGCCGGTGACCGCATCTCGGTCGACCTGCCCGAGCCGCACGATCCCACCGATGTGATTCCCGAGGCCATCCCGCTCGACATTCGCTATGAGGACGACTATCTCATTGTGCTCTCCAAGCAGCGCGGGCTGGTGTGCCATCCCGCCCACGGCCACGAGAGCGGCACGCTTGCGAACGCCTTGGTCTACCACTGCGGTATCGATCATCTTGGTACCGTGCAGGGTGAGGACCGCCCCGGCATCGTGCATCGCCTGGATCGCGATACCTCGGGCCTTATGCTCGCGGCAAAAGACGACGACACCCAGCGCGCGCTTCAAAATCTCATTCGCACGCGTGCGCTCGACCGCCGCTATATCACGCTTGTCCACGGGCACATCGCCATGGACGAGGGCACCATCAATACCGGTATCGCCCGTTCTACGCGCGACCGCGTCAAGATGGCGGTTTCGGACGACCCCTTTGCCCGTCAGGCCATTACGACCTTTAAAGTCCTCGAGCGCTTTGATTCCACGCGCTTTGACGATGGTTATACGCTCGTTGAGTGCCATCTGTTTACCGGTCGCACGCACCAGATTCGCGTGCATATGCGTCATATCAACCACGCCTGCGTGGGCGATCCACTCTACGGCAAGTGCGATGCGCGCGCCGACCAGGGCCTGACCAGGCAGTTCCTTCATTCCTGGCGCGTGGCGTTCGGCCATCCCGTGACGGGGGAGCGCATTGAGTGCCGCGACGAGTTGCCGTGGGATCTCGCTGCGGTTCTCGACGATCTGGCTCCGCGCTCGCTCGGTCGCACGGCCGTTGGAGATGAAATCGTTCCGCAGCTCGGTCTTCTCGAAGCCTAGCCAGTATTAGGTGGTTTCTTGAACTCGGTAAGCCTGCGGTAAGATATACGATTGTTTACGTTACGCGTTGCTGGGAGCCTGCATGCTCGCCTTTTTACAAACCAACACACCCATCGTGATCTTCAACCAGATTGTCGTCACGCTGCTCACGGTCTGCTTTCTGTACCAGGTGGTCTTCTTTGTCATTGGCGCTCTTCGTGGCGAGGTCGCGCCTCCCAAGGCCAAAAAACTCCATCGCTATGCCTTTTTTATCGCGGCGCATAATGAGGAGGCCGTGATCGCCAACCTCGTTCGCTCCATCAAGGACCAGGATTATCCGTCCGAGCTCATCGAGGTTTTCGTGGTCGCCGATGCCTGCACCGACAACACGGCGCAGCTCGCGCGCGAGGCCGGTGCCATTGTTTACGAGCGCAATGACCTGGCCCGCAAGGGCAAGAGCTGGGTCATGGACTTTGGCTTCGACCGCATTCTCAACGAGTATCCCGACACGTTTGAGGGCTACTTTATCTTCGATGCCGATAACGTTATCTCCCGCGATTACGTTTCCAAGATGAATGATGCCTTTGACCAGGGCTTCCATGTGGTCACGAGCTATCGCAATTCCAAGAACTTCGGCAGCTCGTGGATCTCGGCTGCTAATGCCACGTGGTATCTACGCGAGGCGCGCTTCCTCAACAACGCGCGTAATATCTGCAAGACGTCCTGCGCTGTTTCGGGTTCGGGTTACCTTATCTCGTCAAGCGTTATCGAGGGCATGCACGGTTGGCATTTCCACACGCTGACCGAGGACATTCAGTTCACTACGTTCTGCGCTATTCACGGTATTCGCATTGGCTATGCACCGGCGGAGTTCTTTGACGAGCAACCCGTGACGTTCAAGGCATCCTGGAAGCAGCGTATGCGCTGGACCAAGGGCTTTTACCAGGTGTTCTTTACCTACGGTAAGCATCTGGTCAAGTCGACGTTCCGCTATCATCGCTTTGCCGCCTACGACATGTTCATGACGATCGCCCCGGGTATGCTGCTATCGCTGATCTCGATGCTCGCTAATGCGACGTTCTTGATTGTGGGTGGCCTTTCGCATGGTTTCTTGGCTACCGAAGTCGAGATGCAGGCGTGCGCCGCTTCGCTCATTATGACCTTCGCCATGATGTATCAGACCTTCTTTATCCTGGCGCTGCTCACGACTATCTTTGAGTACAAGCACATTCACTGCGCGCAAAAGTGGCGTCTGGTGACTAACCTGTTTACCTTCCCGATCTTTATGTTCAGCTATATCCCCATCACGGTGGCCGCGCTGTTCCTGAAGGTCGACTGGGTGCCGACGCAGCACGCCGTCAACGTTACCCTTGACGAGGTCATGCGAGGCGCCAAATAACCACCACCAAAACCACCGCAAAGGGGACAGGCACCTTTGTGGTGGTTTTTGCTTTTGCGATGCAGCTCGAGGAGGAGTCCGATGGTCTATATCCCGTTTTGGATTTGCATCTTTGCCGGCGTGGCAATTGATGCCCGAGAGCGACGGTTTCCCAATGGGCTTGCCGGCGCATGTGCCGTGGCGGCGTTGGCGGGCGTTTGGCTCGACCTCGGTTTGAACACAGCGCTTGACCACGCCGGTCTTGCGGTCATCGTCTACCTTGGCCTTGTGCTTACCGAGTCGCTCTGGCGTAGAGTTCGCCACGCTCCTGGCATTGGCATGGGGGACGTCAAGGCACTCTTTGCCCTTTGTACCTTCGATCCCCTGGGCGGCGTTGTCGCGTTTGCGGTTGCGCTCCTGACCCTTGCCGTCGCTTGCCTCATCGCAAAATCGCGCTCCCTGCCATTGCTCCCGTTTTTAGTGCCGATTTTTGCCATAATCGAGGTCGTGGGCTGCACTTTGTAACCGATTGCGCATCCTTTTTAAGGAGCATGCCATGGAATCTAATCAAGAAACGGCCGTCATTAAGGCGCGCATGGACCGTATTCCCTCGGCGTTGTCGCCCGAGCTTGTCGAGCGCATTGCCGCCGATCGTGCTTCGGGCTATATCAACCCGTATCGTTGCAACGATGATCAGGTCATTCGTCGTATTGATCGCGCCGCCGACAAAGGCACGCTTATGCGTCCGGCGTTTATGCGCGATACCGAAAAGATACTTCATCTTCCGGCGTACACCCGTTATGCAGGCAAAACGCAGGTCTTTAGCTTCCGTAGCAATGATGATCTTTCACGCCGCGGTTTGCACGTACAGCTTGTCTCCCGCATTGCGCGCGATATCGGTCGCGCCCTGGGGCTCAATTGCGATCTGATCGAGGCGATTGGCCTGGGTCACGACTTGGGACACACG
>USCS01000023.1 GCA_900552875.1 uncultured Collinsella sp.
ACGACGGTGCCCACCGAAAACACCGCCTCTACCAGCGAGTGGATGTGCGCCGTCGTAAAGGGATACCCCTACGTGATGCGCAATTCCGATAACCCGGAGGAGCGTTTCGGCGTTCCGTTCGATACGCCGCTGTTCCACTGGTACGACGAGGGCGACCGAAACCGCCAGCTCAAGGCGTGGTGCAAGGAGACCTTCGATATCGATGCCGACCTGGTTGCCAAGGCGACCGAGCAGGCGGACCGCGCGCAGGAGACGTTTGAGAACCAGCTGCAGCTGCGCGGCAGGCAGGTGCTCGAGAACGTGTACGAGGACGGCGGCTACGCGGTGGTGATCGCTTCGCGCCCGTACCACAACGACCCGCTGGTCAACCACGGGCTGCCCAAGCTCTTCTCTGAGCGCGGCATCCCCGTGCTGACGCCCGATGCGGTGCCGGGGGTCTGCAACGTCGATCTTTCCAACAGCCGCATCGACATCGTGAACAACTATCATGCGCGCATGCTGTCGTGCGCGGTCATCGTCGCATCGACGCCCGAGCTCGAGCTCGTGCAGATGGGCAGCTTCGGCTGCGGCCACGATGCGTATCTCACCGACGAGATCGCGCGCATGATGGGCGAGATGGGCTCCAAGGTTCCGATGATGATCAAGCTCGATGAGAGCGACGTCGTCGGTCCCATGGGCATTCGCGTGCGTTCGTTTATCGAGTCGGTCAACCGTCGTCGCGCGGAGGAGCGTGCCGAGGGCGCCCGGGTGCACGCGGTCCATCCGCTCGACGACCCGTATAAGGTCAAGTACACCAAGCGCGACCGGCACGACAAGATCGCGCTGGTCCCCAACACCTCCCATGCGTTCTGCAGGCTCATGACCGCGGCGATGCGCAATCAGGGCGTGCGCGCCGAGGCCCTTGATATCGGGCGCGAGGATGCCATCCGCCTGGGCAAACGCTATGTGCACAACGACATCTGCTTCCCCGCGCAAATCGTGATCGGCGAGGCGCTCGCGGCACTCGAGAGCGGTAAGTACGACCCGCACGACGTCGCCGTGGTGACTGGCAAGTATATCGGCGACTGCCGCCTGACGCACTACATGCCCCTGCTGCGCCGCGCGCTCGACGACGCGGGATACGACTATGTCCCGGTGCTCACCAACGACGACGTCGATGCCCACAATGCGCATCCGGGCTTCAAGCTCGGCCTTGGCCCGAGCATCCAGATCGCCTACGGTCTTCCCATGATCGATGCCCTCGAGGCCATGCTTAGGCGCATCCGTCCCTACGAGCTCGAGAAGGGCGCGGCGGACGCTGCGTTCGACCGCGCGCTCGATGAGGTTATCGAGGGCATGGAGCGCTCCGGGCTGAGAGGCCAGGCGACGGGCTTCAAACGCGCGCTTGCGATCATGGACGCCGTTCCGTACGACCGCTCGAACCCGCATCCGACCGTTCTCATCGTGGGCGAGTACCTGCTCAATTTCCATCTCGGCGCCAACCACGAGATCGAGCGCTACCTCGAGGACAACGGGCTCGAGGTCATCGAGGCGCGCATGACCGACGTGATCCGCAAGACCTATTTCTACAAGCATGCGCAGTCGCGCGAGTTCCACGTCGACCTGTCGCTGCCCGAAAAGGCCTGGTACGCCACGGCGGACAACCTGTTCGAGCTCGCGCACGACCGTTGCGACCGCCTGGGCGCGGCGAGCCCGCTCTACGAGCCGCCGACGCGCATGCCCGAGCTCGTGCGCGCGAGCGATAAGATCCTGCACCATACGTTCGATGCGGGCGAGGGCGTGCTGATTCCGGCGGAGATTCTCGAGCACGCCAAGCGCGGCTGCCGCAACTTCGTGATCCTGCAGCCGTTCGGGTGTCTGCCCAACCATGTCGTGGGGCGCGGGCTCATCCATGCGCTCAAGGAGCAGTATCCCACGGCGCAGTTCCTGCCGCTCGACTACGATCCCGACGTGAGCTTCGCCAACGTGGAGAACCGTCTTCAGATGCTCATCATGAACGCCAAGGCGCAGGGGTGCGGTGAGGCGCATGGCGAGACCGCGTAAGGACGCCGATGCGCCCGATGCACGCACCCGTATCATCGAGGCGTTTTGGGAGCTCATCGAGAACAACAGCATCTTCGAGCTGTCGGTTGGCGAGGTGACCCGCGCCGCCCAGTGCAATCGCGGAACGTTTTACTACTATTTTCACGATTTCGATGAACTCGTCGCCATCGCCATAGCCCAGCTGCTGCAGGATAACGAGCTCATCACCGATGCCCTCTGGCATTTTTCGAGCGAGGGCGACCTTTCGGCGTTCGACCGGCGCGACGTCCGCTGCCTGCTGCAGCGCATCGTCATCACCATGAGGGCGGGTGCCGCCGAGCAGGTCGTGCAGGGCATCCATACGATCATCATCGACCGCGTGAGAGAGATCGTCCACCCCGACGGAGAAGAGCTCAAGGCAGATTCGAGCTTTGCGGTGGGCTTTCTGGTCTCGGGCATCATGGGCTTTGTGATGGCGGTCGGCTTTGCCCGGGAGGGCGGCGAGGAGATAGACCTCGAGCAGCCGGGGGACAGCGCGTGCGCGTACCTGAGGGCGGTCGCCATGCAGACGGTGGAAACGGTCGCGCAAGTCGAGGGCGTCGATACATCCGAGCTGCTCGAACGCGTCTCCAAGGAGGCCGATGCCTATCGCGCATCGCGTGCGACGAGTCCCGACGTGGTGAAAGACGCCTAGGGTTTCTCTTGCGGGGCGCCTGTCGCGCATCGCGCGGTGAGTCCCGCGATGCGGTCATAACCTGCATTCATGTGAGCCGGGTTTATAGATATTCCTCCAGCTGTTAACATAGACAACCTGTGGGTAAAGAGACAAAAGCGCCGCCGACGGGCGGGCGTTTTGATTTCGATGAACTCATGTAAGGAAACGAGCATGTTAGATAGATTTACCGATCGAGCGCGCAAGGTCATGTCGATGGCCAAACAGGAGGCGCTCGATCTGCACTCAAATAAGGTGGGCACCGAGCACCTGCTGCTCGCACTCGCCAAGGAGGACGAGGGCATCGCTGCCGAGGCGCTGCGCTCGCTTGATATCTCCTACGACGACATCATGGACACCCTCAAGGAGGTCCAGACCACGGTTCCCGAGCCCAGCGAGGAGACCGAGGCTGCCAAGCTTGCCTTTACGCCGCTCGTCATTAGCGTGATGGAGCGCTCCTTCCGCGTGGCACGTGAGAACAACCAGACCTACGTGTCGACCGAGCACTTGCTGATTGGCATCGTCGAAGAGGGTAACGGCATGGCCATGGACATCCTCATGCGCCTGGGTGTGTCGTCCGCCTCCATCAAAAAGGCTATCGAGAAACTTACCGCCAAGGACCAGGACAAGAAGCGTCCGCTCGCCGGCGCCGGTGCCGGGCGTCCCGGTGCGGGCCTGCCGTTCTTTAGCGGCTCGGACGCGTCGCAGCAAAAGGGGAGCGGCACCGATACGCTTAAGCAGTTCGCCACCAACCTTACGCAGAAGGCGCGCGACGGCGAGCTCGACCCTGTAATTGGTCGCGAAAAGGAAGTCCAGCGTATGATGGAGATCCTTTCGCGTCGCACCAAGAACAATCCGCTTATCTTGGGCGACCCCGGCGTGGGCAAGACGGCCATCGTCGAGGGTCTGGCTCAGCAGATTGCAGCTGGCAACGTGCCCGAGAACCTTATGAACCAGAACATCTGGACGCTCGACCTGCCGGGCCTCGTTGCGGGCGCCAAGTATCGCGGTGAGTTTGAGGAGCGCCTCAAGAACGTGATCCAGGAGGCCACCGAAGCTGACGACGTCATCCTGTTTATTGACGAGATGCACACCATCATCGGTGCCGGCTCTGCCGAGGGCTCCATCGACGCGAGCTCCATGCTCAAGCCCGTGCTCGCGCGCGGTGCCTTCCAGATTATCGGCGCCACCACGGCCGAGGAATTCCGCAAGTACCTCACCAAGGACCCGGCCTTCGAGCGTCGCTTCCAGACCATCGATGTCGAGGAGCCGAGCGTCGAGGACACGGTCAAGATCCTGACCGCGCTCAAGCCGCGCTACGAGGAGCACCACCATGTGCGCTATACGCAGGGTGCTATCGAGGCCGCCGCGAACCTCTCCGACCGCTACATCCAGGATCGCTTCCTGCCCGATAAGGCCATCGACCTCATTGACGAGGCCGGCGCCCGCGCCCGCATCGCCGCCAACCGCGCGCCCGAGCCGGTGCGCGAGGCCGAGCATCGCGTGGAGGAGCTTAAGGCCGCCGCGCAGGAGGCCACCGAGAGCGACGACATGAACAAGGCCGCCGAGATCACCGAGCAGCAAAAGGCTGCCGAGATTGAGCTCGCCGAGGCCAAGGCTGCCTGGACGGCCGAGCTCGACGCCAGCCCGCTCACCATCGATGTCTCCCAGATTGCCGACATCGTGTCCGTGACCTCGGGCGTGCCGGTGTCCTCGCTCACCGAGAGCGAGAGCCGCCGCTTGCTGCAGGCCGAAAGCGTGCTCAAGACGCGCATCATCGGTCAGGACGAGGCCGTCGAGGCCGTTGCCAAGGCCGTGCGCCGCAGCCGCTCGCCGCTCAAGGACCCGCGTCGCCCCGGCGGCAGCTTTATCTTCCTGGGCCCCACCGGCACGGGCAAAACCGAGCTCGCCAAGACGCTCGCCGAGTATCTCTTTGGCAGCAAGGACGCGCTCATCAGCTTCGATATGTCGGAGTTTGGCAGTGAGTTCGAGGTCTCCAAGCTCATCGGTAGCCCCCCGGGCTATGTGGGCCACGACGAGGGCGGCCAGCTCACCAAGGCTGTTCGCCGTCACCCGTACTCGGTCGTGCTGTTCGACGAGATCGAGAAGGCGCACCCCGACATCTTCAATATCCTGCTGCAGGTGTTGGAGGAGGGCCGTCTGACCGATAGCCAGGGCAAGACGGTCGACTTCCGCAATACGGTGATCATCATGACGTCAAACGTGGGCGCCCGCGAGATCGCGCAGGATGCGAGCGTTGGCTTTGGCACCACCGGCGAGCAGGGCCTCACCTCGAGTGAGATCCGCGGCCGCGCGATGGGCGAGCTCAAGCGCCTGTTCCGCCCCGAGCTGCTCAACCGTATCGACGACATCGTGGTGTTCCAGAAGCTCTCGGGCGAGAACCTGACCAAGATTGCGCACCTGCTGGTGGACGATCTGCGCCAGCGCCTGATCGCAAACGGCATGAACATCAAGCTTACCGATGCGGCCTACGACAAGATTGTGGCGGAGGGTACCGACCTCACCAACGGCGCGCGTCCGCTGCGTCGTGCCATCCAAAAGCTCATCGAGGATCCGCTGTCCGAGGAACTGCTGGCTGGCGAGTGGGGCGAGGGCGATACCGTCCTGTGCGACGTGGCCGATGGCAAGTTTGTCTTTAGCCGCGGCACGGGCGAGATCCCGGCACCGCGTCCGGCGGGCACGCTTGGTGGCGATACCGCCCCGGCGGTACCGCACACCGGCAACGCCGCGCCCGTGAGCGGCGGCGTGACCTCGGGCCCCGGCGGCATGATGCAAGCCGGTTCCGGCGCGCTGTAGGGCGTGGCGACAATTTGATACGCGCAATCGAGGCGCTCCGGAAAGGGCGCCTCGATTTGTAGAGCTGCGGAAGTTGTGACCGTTACGCTATACGGTCCACCGTTAGCCGATGATGCGAGGGCGCTCGGCGTTTTCGACTGGTTTATGCACGCAAAGTCTGGGAATATACAAGTCGCATGTCTTACTGTCTAACCAGTTGCGCCAAGGAGGCACCATGGACTACAAGATTACCGGCTACGAGCCCGCCCAGCTGTTCCATTTCTTTGAGGAGGTCAGCGCGATCCCCCGTGGGTCTGGCAACGAGAAGGGCATCAGCGATTTCCTGGTTGCGTTTGCCAAGGAGCGCGGTCTCGATGTGTACCAGGACGAGGTCTACAACGTCATCATTCGCAAGCCCGCATCTGCCGGTGCCGAGAATGCCCCGACCGTGATGCTGCAGGGCCACATCGATATGGTGTGCGACAAGTTGGGCTCCGTTGAGCACGACTTTACGACCGATGGTATCGACCTGGTCGTCAAGGACGGCGTCCTCACCGCTAACGGCACCACTCTGGGCGCCGACAACGGTATTGCCGTCGCGCTTATGCTTACCGTGCTCAACGACGATTCGATTACCCATCCGGCCCTCGAGTGCGTGTTCACCACCGACGAGGAGACTGGCCTGGTCGGCGCCGAGACGCTCGACAAGTCCCAGATTAGCGCCCGCACCATGATCAACCTTGACTCCGAGGAAGAGGGCGTTGCCACCGTCAGCTGTGCCGGCGGCGTCGTCGTTACCTACACCTGCCCGATCGCGCGCGAGCACAAGACCGGTAGCACCCTCACGCTCGACATCTCCGGCCTGCTGGGCGGCCACTCCGGCAGCGATATCAACCTGGAGCGCGGCAACGGCAACCTCATCATGGCCCGCATCATCGACCGCCTGATGGTTGCCGGCGAGCCCGCCATCGTTAGCTTTAACGGCGGCACCAAGGACAACGCCATCAACCGTGAGTGCAAGGCTGTTCTGGTCTACGCCGACCACGCTGCCGCCGAGGCCGCGGCCCAGATCGCAAAGGGCATCATCGCCGACGTCACTGCCGAGCTCGAGGTCTTCGACCCCGGCTTTACTTGCACCGTCGAGATTGCCGACGACGCCGAGGTTGAGGCCATGGACCAGAAGTCCGCGCTTGCCCTCATCCGCGCCCTGCGCCTTGCCCCTAACGGCGTGATTCGCCGCAACGTCGCCACCGACGGCTCCGTCGAGGTTTCCTCCAACATCGGCGTGGTCGCCACCTCCGATGACGAGGTCAAGATTATGCTGTCCCCGCGCTCTTCGATCACCTCGCTGCAGAACGAGTTCAAGGACCGTCTGCAGACGCTGGCCGATGTCCTGGGCTTCGACGCCAAGTTTGAGTTTGAGTATCCCGGCTGGAGCTATGCCGAGCATTCGCCGGTCCGCGAAGTCTTTGTCGAGAGCTATCGAGAGCTCTTTGGCTCCGAGCTGCGCATCGAGTCCATTCACGCCGGCCTTGAGTGCGGCCTGTTTGCCGAGGCTCTGCACGGCCTGGACGCCATCGCCGTGGGCCCGACGCTCTCCGATGTCCATACCCCGGACGAGAGCATGGAGCTCGCTTCTGCCGAGTGCTTCTACGAGCTGCTCATCGACGTCCTCAAGCGCCTCGCTGCGTAAAGGTTGCGCTAGCAGCAGTCCGAGTCACGTGCTAGCGGATTGCAAATGACATTATGAGAGGGGGCACCCGGTCTTTTGCGACGGGTGCCCCCTCTCTTTTGTTTGATAATTGCGAAATTACGGCCACCTAGTCCATTTCTGCCCTGATGAGGTCGAGGGCGCGCTGGCAGTTTTCGCGGACGGGGCCGAGCATATGCTCGCGCAGGTCCGCCATGCCGGGCAGGTCGGCGTATTCGTCCATGACCTCTTCCATGCAAATGGGTACCTCGTAGGCGAGGTCCATCATGGTCGCAAAGCAAAACTTCTCGGATAGCCCGGCATCGGTGAGCGTCGCCTCCAGCGTGGGGTCGCCCATACCGTGGTATCGGCGGATAGCGCCTGGACCGATGCACCTCACACGATTTTCGCCGCCAACGCTCATGGCAAGGCGCGCCCGGCGGCGCATGCGCTCATACGCCAAACCCGACGCGACATCGTACATTCGAGCCATCATGGCTGCGCCGTCGTTTCCAAGGAGCAGGGAATAGTTTTTCGCGTGCGCATCCGGTGCGCCGATGATGGCGTTAAAGAAAAGTATCTGCGTAAACAGATACAGGTTAAGTTGATGGTGGCTCGTATTTACGAGGAGCTCTTGAATGTCGCGTGTGGTCGGGCCGCCGTCTGCCGTGTACTTTTGGGCGGGCATCACCCCAAGTGCCTGACAGAGGTCTTCTTGATGTAGGCGCCTGATCGTTCCGTCTTTGACTTTCACGCGGTCATAGCGCTCAACAATGAGGGCAGGTTCGTCCTCAAACATACGATATTCGACGTTTGCCGTTGCGATGCCGGCGCGCTGGGCGCTTTTCATGCAGACAAACTCATTGAGAGCCTCGAGTTTAAATCCGATAACGCCATTTTTGAAAATATGCGTCGTGGGCGAGGAGCCCATGCATTCGCACCAGCGGCCGTTTATGAACGCGAGCGCGAACTTGCCCTGGTTGCCTCCAAGTGACCAACTTTCATCTAGACCCATCCACGATGCATCGCGGTCATCTCTGATCGACTTGAGACGAAGAGCAATTTCGTGGTTGTCTATAGGGCGGTATTCGCCAGCGCGATGCAGGACGGCGTCGGTATCTTCTTCGGCACAAAACTGCACGCCGCCCGGACAGTCGAGTCCGATATGGCTGAGCAACGCAACGGGATTGTTGGGCCTAACGTCGAATTCGGCGGCAATCGCTTTTCGTTGGTCCTCGCTGTCGGGTAGAAGGCCAAACAGGTACGGATTCATGACCTGTTGTCCGTATGTGCGATTCGATACGGGTATGTTGGTCGATAGGGCTGGCCCGTCATAGTCATGATCGTAGGTAAAGCTGATAAGACCGTTCTCATCTTGCGTGAGCGTTCCAGCAGGCACGCCGCAAATAATGGTCCGAAGTGATGTTCTGGCCATTGGCTATTTCCCTTCGGGCATGGCTTGGCTAGATGCGTTTGTGGCAATCGAGACTCCGAGATTGGACATGGCGAAATCGGCGAAGACCTCGTCGTAGAGTGCGGATGTAAAGGGGGCATCTGCAAGAGCCGGAATGGTTGTGCTGCGACGGTTGCGATGATGAAGACGTTGGGCGTGATGGCGTCTGGAGGTGCTGCAAGGTTGATCAGCATGCGGGGCGTCGACTGGTTGCTCATTTTTCGTTTCGCCTATATCCCCTTGAGCGGCGAGCGCCAGTCCAAGAGCACCGAAAACTGCCAGCAGCTTGTCGAGCCGAATGCCCGTGGCATCTCCCAGCTCGAGCGATGCGAGCAGGCGTTCCGAAACACCGGCTTTTTTAGCGAGGGCGGCACGGGTGATCCCCTGCGCCTCGCGCGCCTGACGCACGTAGATGCCGGCTTGGCGCGGCGTGGTGATGGGAAGGGTATCCATGGCAATCTCCTAACGTGCAGACTTTTGCATCCTAGTATGACATGCAAAAGTCTGCATGAAAAGGCCCATGCAAAACTCTGCATGAGACCTCATACGGACGTTTAGTTTTGAAGGGTGTTTTACAGCACCAAAAAACCCAAGTGTTCCAGCAGGATCTTGAGGCCGATAAGGATGAGCACGACGCCACCCACGATGGTGGCGGGTTTTTCGTAGCGCGTGCCAAAGGTGTGGCCGATCGCTACGCCGGCAACGGAGAAGATAAACGTTGTGACGCCGATAAGCGATACAGCGGGAACGATGTAAACCGAGAGCGCCGCAAATGAGATGCCCACGGCCAGGGCGTCGATTGAGGTGGCAATGGCGAGGATCAGGTATTCGCCCAGGTCGATTTTTTCGGCATCCTTGCCGTCGCCTTCATCCTCGCCTTCGGTAAAGGCTTCCCACAGCATTTTGCCGCCGATGAAGGCCAAAAGGATAAAGGCGATCCAATGGTCGATGGGTCCGATGAAGCCCATGAATTGACTGCCGAGCGCCCATCCGATTACGGGCATGCCGGCCTGAAAGCCGCCAAAGAACAGACCGAGCACCACGGCGACTTTAAGGTTGATTTTCTTCATGCCAAGGCCCTTGCAGATGGAAACGGCAAAGGCGTCCATCGAAAGGCCAACGGCGAGCAACACGAGCTCTGCGAGTCCCATAGTCTGGCTCCCTCTCTGCGGGCGGGCCCGCGTGTACCTCTTGGGGGAGTAACAAAAAAGACCCGTGGCGTACGCGTTGCGCGCACAGCCACGAGTCTCGTTCATTAAGGCAAGCCAGGCCGCATCGGCCAGTGTGTTGACTTACCGCGCCACCGGAGGCGAACCCGATCACGCGACTACTCCCTCATTTATGCGAATCCCGATGCTACCACATAAGCAGCTCATTTGGATTGGGGCTCTCAGCTGTGTTCGCTCATTCTGTAAGCATCGGATTTTGCGGGCGTCACAGGGGCAAACCGTGAGAAACTTATTGGCGTTTATGGAGCGTATACGATGGGAGCGATGCCTTGGATAAGAACGAGCTGCAAAAGCGTATGGAACAGGCCATCCGCCTGACGGCACCTGGTCAGCCGATCCGCACCGCCCTCGACATGATCATCGCCGGTCACCTGGGCGCCCTTATCTGCGTCGGCGACACCGAAAACGTGCTCGCTGCCGGTAACGACGGCTTCCCGCTCAATATTTCGTTCACCTCGAACCGCCTGTTCGAGCTTTCCAAGATGGACGGCGCTATCGTTATCGATGGCGACCTCACCCAGATCCTGCGCGCCAACTTCCACCTCAATCCCGATCCCTCGCTCGCCACGAGTGAGACGGGCATGCGTCACCGCACCGCCGCTCGCATGTCGGTGCTCACCGATGCCATCGTGATCTCGGTCTCGGCCCGTCGTGCCGTCGTCAACGTGTACGTCCACGGCAAGAGTTACGAGATCCAGCCCGTCACTACCATCATGAGCTCGGTCAACCAGCTCGTCGCCACGCTCCAGACTACCCGTCAGTCGCTCGATCGCTCCCTGCTGCGCCTGACGGCCCTCGAGCTCGACGACTACGTCACGCTCGCCGACATCACCGGCATCTTCTCGAGTTTCGAGATCATGCAGCAGGCAAAGACCGAGCTTAAGGATTGCATCGTCAAGCTGGGTAACCAGGGCAAGCTCGTGCAGATGCAGCTCGAGCAGCTCGCGGGCTCCAGCATGGATACCGAATACGACCTGATGATCCGCGACTACGCAAGCGATTCCTCTGAGGCCAACGCCGAGAAGATCCGCGCCGAGCTTGCCCGTATGACGCCTAAGGACCTGTCCGACCCGCAGCACGTGGCGGCAGTTCTGGGCTATGACGACTTGGACGAGGACTCCGTCATGACGCCGCTGGGCCTGCGCACGCTTTCGCGTGTGTCCGTCGTGCGCGACGGCGTGGCCGAGAAGATCGTCGACGAGTACGGCTCACTGCAGGAGCTCATGGACGACATCAGCGAGGATCCGGAGCGCCTGGGCGACTTTGGCGTTAACAACCCTGCCATTCTTGCGGACTCCCTGTACCGCATGAAGGGCACCAAACAGGGGAACGCATAATGGCGCCCGTATGCGCCGTGGTCGTTGCCGGTGGCAGCGGCCAGCGCTTTGGTAACCCCGGTGGCAAGCAGCTCGTTAACGTGGCGGGCCGTCCGCTCATGAGCTGGTCCATCCGCGCGTTCGATCGGAGCGATAAGGTCGGCCACATCGTCGTGGTTTGCCCTGCCGAGCGTCGTGCCGAGATGCGCCGCCTGGCCATCGACCCGTTTGACTATGACACGCCCATCAGCTTTGCCGATGCCGGCGCGACCCGCCAGGATTCCACCCGCGCCGGCGTGCACGCGGTGCCGGCGGGCTTTGAATACGTCGCCATTCACGATGGTGCTCGTCCGCTCATTACGACCGAGGCCATCGACCACGCGATCGACGTGCTTGTGGGCGACCGCGCCCTCGACGGTGTCGTGTGCGGTCAGCCCGCGATCGACACGCTCAAGATCGTCGATGGCGACAACATCGTCGAGACGCCGCCGCGTGAGCTCTACTGGGCTGCGCAGACGCCGCAGATCTTTAGCGTCGATGCTATGAAGCGCGCCCACGCTGCAGCCATTGCCGAGGGCTTTATCGGCACCGATGATTCGTCGCTGGTCGAGCGCATGGGCGGGCGCGTCCGCTGTGTCCAGAGCCCGCGCGATAACCTTAAGGTGACGGTGCCCGAGGACCTGCGTCCCGTAACCGCGATTCTGCTTGGCCGCATGGCCGAGGGAGAGGACCTTCCCCATGTTCAGTAACCTGCGCATTGGCCATGGCTACGACGTTCACCGTCTGGTGGAGGGGCGTCGATGTATCATCGGCGGTGTCGACATTCCCTACGAGCGCGGCCTGCTGGGCCACTCGGATGCCGATGTGCTCGCGCACGCCTTGGCCGACGCCATTCTGGGCGCCTGCCGCGGGGGAGACATCGGCAAGCTATTCCCCGATACCGACCCCGCCTATGAGGGTGCCGACTCGATGGTGCTGCTCGCTCGCGTGATGGACTATGCGCGCGAGTTGGGCTTTGAGTTTGTCGATGCCGATTGCACCATTGCCTGCCAGCAGCCTAAGATCACCCCGCACCGCGATGCCATGCGCGCCAACCTCGCCCATGCCTTGGGCGTCGATGTCGAAAACGTGGGCGTCGCCGCCACTACGACCGAAAAGCTCGGTTGGGAAGGCCAGGGCGAGGGAATCGGCGCCTGGGCCGTCTGCCTGCTACAGAAAACCGTTAAGGAGTAACGAATGCGTATCTACAACAGCGCTACCCATAAAAAGGAAGAGTTCCAGCCCATCGAGTCCGGCAAGGTCCGCATGTATGTGTGCGGCCCCACGGTCTACGACAACATCCACATCGGCAATGCCCGCACGTTCATCAGCTTTGACGTGATTCGTCGCTGGCTCATCGCGAGCGGCTACGAGGTCACGTTCGCCCAGAACCTCACCGATGTCGATGACAAGATCATCAAGCGCGCCAACGAGCAGGGCCGCACTGCCGCCGAGGTCGCGACGGAGTTCTCCGACAAGTTCATCGGCGTCATGCGCGCCGCCAACGTGCTCGATCCCGATGTGCGCCCCCGCGCCACCAAGGAGATCGGTCCCATGATCGCCATGATCAAGACGCTCATCGAGCAGGGCCACGCTTACGCCGCCGATAACGGCGACGTGTACTTTGCCGTGCGCAGCGATCCCAACTATGGTCAGGTCTCGGGCCGCAACATCGATGACCTTATGGTGGGTGCGCGCATCGAGGAGAACGAGGACAAGAACGACCCGCTCGACTTTGCCCTGTGGAAGGCCGCCAAGCCCGGCGAGCCCAGCTGGCCGAGCCCCTGGGGCGAGGGCCGTCCCGGTTGGCACACCGAGTGCGCCGCCATGGTGCATCGCTACCTGGGCACTCCGATCGACATCCACGGCGGCGGCTCCGACCTTGCCTTCCCGCATCACGAGAACGAGTGCGCTCAGGCCACCTGCGCCTGGCACCAGGGCTTCTCCAACACCTGGATGCACACGGGCATGCTGCTGGTAGACGGCGAGAAGATGTCCAAGTCCCGGGGCAACGT
>USCS01000024.1 GCA_900552875.1 uncultured Collinsella sp.
GCTCGAGGACAGACGCCCCGTTGCCGTGATGGTCTGGTTGTACGTAGTGTGTACGCGGCCGTCGCCTCGGCGTAGCGGGCCCAGCGTGTCCAGATAGGTGGACTTGATCTTAGACTTCTCACGCCAGTCCAAGATCAGACGCACGATTTCGTGGTCACGCGCAAGGTCGCTCAGCACCTTGGCGTTGGTCGAATAATAGCCGCGCTTAGTCTTCTTGAGGCCCTTGGTCGGAAGCCCCATCACATCAAAGAGCACATGCGACAGCTGCATAGGACTGCCAATATTAAAGGTCTCGTCACCCGCCAGGTCGCGAATACTGCGCTCAACCTCGGTAATCTGGGTCGCCAGACCCTCGGACAGACTGTGCAGACGGTCGGGGTCCACGAGCATGCCCGCGCGCTCCATCTTGGCAAGTACCGGAACGAGCGGCATCTCGATGCCATCGAACACGTTGGCGGCATTCTCACGGGCCATGCACTCGCGCAACGGCGCCACGAGCGCCAGCGTCAGAGCCGCAGTACGGGCGGCAGGCGCCGGAGCGTCCTCACAAGCACCCTCTGCGCCGCGCGCCGCAGGCAGCGCCATCTGCAGATACGTATCGGCCAGATATGCCTCGTCAAACTCGGAGCGGTCGGAATCCAACAGGTAAGCGGCGACCACGGTGTCGAAGATGCACGTGGAATCGACTGCTAGCGGATCCATGAGCTCGGGCTCAGAAGAATCGATGGGCGAAAGCTCGTGCAGCAGCGCCTTCGTATCCGGGCTCGCCGCGCGGCCCTCCATAAACAGGCGCGCAAGCACGCCGGCGATCACACCGTGAGCGAAGTTGAAGCCATCGACTACGGCAGTGGAGGCGCCGTCGCCCTCCTCGAGCGCGAACAGGCCCTTGGACGTCGCCAACCACAGCGTGCGCGTCAGTCCAAAGAGCGCGCCCTCTTCCTTGTCGTCGTCCACCACGGCGGCGACCCACTCGCCGGCATCAATCGCGCGGGAGACCTCAGCCGCAACGGCACCAAGCGCGTCGGCATCGCCGGCGGCTGCGCGAACCATAGCAGGTATCTCAAACACACTGGAGGCAGCAGCAGCCCCGCCCTCGCCGCCGATCAGCGCCAAGAAACGGTTCTGCATGGCGGTGATACCAAGTGTGCCCAGCGCCGCGGACACTTCGTCGGCAGAAAACGCCGGGAAGGACGTTTCGTCAAAGTCGAGCTCGACGGGCGCATCGGTGCGAATGGTTGCGACCTTGCGGCTCAGCAGCGCATCGTCGATGTGCGCACGCAGGTTCTCGCCCATCTTGCCCTTGACCTCGTCGGCATGCGCGATGACCTCGTCCAAGCTGCCGTACTGTGCGATGAGCGCGCTCGCCTTTTTGGGGCCGATGCCCGGTACGCCGGGAATGTTGTCCGACGTATCGCCCTTTAGACCGTAAAAATCGGGCACGAGCGCCGGCGTAATGCCGTGATACAGGTCGTCCACGCTCTCGGGCGTCATGATCGCCACGTCGGACAGGCCCTTGCGGGTCGAGACCACGTTGACGTGCTCGGTCACGAGTTGATACATGTCGCGGTCGCCGGTCACCAGCAGCATGTCGCAGCCGGCCTCTTCACCCAGGCGCGCCATGGTTCCCAGGATATCGTCGCCTTCCCAGCCCTCGGACTGCAGAATCGGCACGTTGAGCGCGGTGAGCAGCTCCTTAATCATCGGAAACTGCGCATGCAGATCGGGGTCCATGGGCGGGCGTTGCGCCTTATACTGCGGCAGCATCTCCATGCGCACGCGCGGTTTGCCCTTGTCAAACGCCACGACCACACCGTCGGGGTTAAAGGCATCGATCATCTTAAGAAACATGTTCAGAAAGCCGAAGATCGCGTTGGTGGGGCGCCCGTCCGGCGCATTCATGGTGGGCGGCACGGCGTGGAAGGCGCGGTGCATGAGCGAGTTGCCGTCGATAACGGCAAAGGTGCGGCGCTTGTCAGACATATTGAATACCTCGCTTTGGGCTGGGCACGGTTTGCTCACACCAGTTTACACGCTCCCCGCCCCGCGGCCACCGCACATCAGGCTTCCCTGCCGCCGCGGGCCCGCGCGTGATACGATGGCTCACGGTACATCAACCAGCACGATCGATCCGAAAGGAGCCTGCGTCATGGAGCGTCCCTGCGCATGGAAAAAGTACACGCCACAGCAAGTCGAGGAACTCGAGGAGCTTTGCCGCGGCTATAAGCAGTTTTTGAGCGAGAATAAGACCGAGCGCCTGTGCGTCAAGACCGGCATCAAGATGGCCGAGGAGGCGGGCTACGTCGACTTGGAGACCGTGATTGCCGAGGGCCGCACGCTCAAGGCCGGCGACAAGGTGTACGCCGCCAATCACGGCAAAGACCTCATGCTCGTCAACCTGGGCACCGCCCCGCTCGAGCAGGGCTTTAACATCCTGGGTGCTCACGTGGACTCGCCGCGCCTGGACCTTAAGCAGAATCCCGCCTTCGAGGCCGGCGACATGGCCTACCTCGACACGCACTACTACGGCGGCGTCAAGAGCTACCACTGGGTGGCCTCCCCGCTTGCACTCGTGGGCGTCATCTGCAAAAAGGACGGCACCACCGTCGACATCAACATCGGCGACAAGGCAGACGATCCGGTCTTTACCATCTCCGACCTGCTGATCCACCTCTCGAGCGAGCAGATGTCCAAGCCCGCCAAGGACGCCGTCGACGCCGAGATCCTCGACGTGATCGTGGGCGGCCGTCCCGTCAAGTTTGACGAGGACGACAAGGACGCTCCCAAGGAGCCCGTCAAGCAGATGTTCCTGGACATCCTCAAGGAGCAGTACGGCGTCGAGGAGGAGGACTTCCTCTCCGCCGAGATCGAGGTCGTGCCCGCCGGTCCCGCCCGCGACATGGGCCTCGACCGCTCCATGATTTTGGGCTATGGCCACGACGATCGCGTCTGCGCCTACCCCTCCATGCTCGCCCAGATCGACGTCGCCAACGTGGAGCGCACGAGCATCACGCTCATCGTCGACAAGGAGGAGATCGGTTCCGTGGGTGCCACCGGCATGACGAGTCGCTTCTTCGAGAACACCGTCGCCGAGATCATGATGCTCGCCGGCGAGGATAGCCCGCTGGCCCTGCGCCGCGCGCTCGCCCGCAGCCGCATGCTCTCCTCCGACGTGTCCGCCGGTTTCGACCCGGGCTATGCCGGCAAGTTCGAGACGAAGAACGCCGCCTTTATGGGTCGTGGCCTGTGCTTTAACAAGTACACGGGCAGCCGCGGCAAGGGCGGCTCTAACGACGCCGACGCCGAGTATGTGGCCCTCGTCCGCGACATCATGGACGAGGCCAGCGTGGACTTCCAGACCTGCGAGCTCGGCCGCGTCAACGCTGGTGGCGGCGGCACCATCGCCTACATCATGGCCAAGTACGGCATGAACGTCATCGACTCCGGCGTTGCCGTCCTGTCCATGCACGCCCTGTGGGAGGTCGCCAACAAGGCCGACATCTACGAGGCATATCGCGGTTACAAGGCCTTCATCGAGCGAGCCTAACCAACCCTTCATCAGTTGCGGTGAAATACGGACTAAACTGGCCCATAAACAGCCAAAACAGACCGTATTCCACCGCAACTTTTTTGGCAGAGGAGAGCCCATGCTGCAGGTCATCATTTCGCCCGCCAAGCAGATGCGCGCGGCCCAAGATGCTTTTGAAGTCCTGGGCATCCCACCCTTTGTGCGCGAGACGGCTCGCCTCCACCGCGCACTGCTAGATATCGAGCGGAATGAAGGCAGCGGCGGCCTGCAGGCGCTGTGGAACGTGAGTGACAAACTGCTGGGACCTTGCCTCAACACCCTGCATGAGTTCGGGCCCATCCTGAAAAGCGGCGATCTCGACAATCCCGCACTCGCCCGTCACCCCTCCCCTGCCGCCATGTCCTATCACGGCATTCAATACCAGAGCATGGCACCCGAGGTGATGGATTCCGCGCAGCTCGCATGGCTGCAAGACCATCTGTGGATCCTCTCCGGCCTCTACGGGTGCGTTCGTCCCTTTCATGCCGTCGAACCGTATCGGCTGGAGATGGGCGCGAAGCTTGTCGTCGACGGTGCCCGAGACCTCTACGCATTTTGGAGCGATAAGCTCGCGCGGGCTATCGCCCCGGCAGGTTCAAACACCACGATCGTCAACCTCGCCAGCGTAGAGTATGCCAAAGCCGTTCTGCCCCACCTCGCGGGCGACGCCACAGCCGTCACGTGCCTCTTTGGCGAGGGTATCCGCAACGGGAAGCCCATCCAACGGTCGACCGCCAGCAAAAAGGCGCGCGGCTCCATGGTGCGCTGGATGGCAGAAAACAAGCTCGAGGACGCCGCCGGTCTTACCGAGTTCAACATCGGCTATCGCCACGCCCCCGAGATCTCACACCCAGGCACCCTCGTGTTCATCAACGAACAGATGCTCTAGACCCGCCACCCAAAACTGACCCGCTCAGCCTTCTCTATATAACTTGCGGTGGAATAGTTCCTATTTGAGCCTTTTATCGCACAAACGGGAACTATTCCTCCGCAACTTTTATGATTTGGCCGGCTAGGTGCGACACCTATTCTGCTAGACCGTCGGCCTTTGCAATCCCGTTTGTCGAACCGTCCTGATAGACAATCTTGACGTGCTCAACCTTGGACACCGCAACACCCGTCGGAGGCTCCAAACGCCATTCCGTCAGGGCGATATCCATGGTCGTGGGCACATCTCCTTGATCTTTGAGCTTCACCGTGAGCGTTTTGAGCGCCACGTCAAACGTCACGCGTTCGATTTCTTCACCTGGAATGGACCCACCACTCAGCTGCAACTGCACAAACTCATCGCGCGGGTACCAATAATCGCCCGGAACGGCGAGCGTATTGGCATTACCGCCAGTACTCCTCACCGTCATAATCGGTAGGCTATCATCAGCCTCGAACTCCCATGCAGCGCCGCCGCGACCACCAAACGTCCAGATACAAAAGGCAATCACCAGCACGGCAAGCACCGCAAAACCAATTGCGACCAACCCATGGTGCGCACGGCTCTCCTCGGCCGATACATCCCACTGCGTCTCTCGATATAGATGCTTGTCTTCCATGTTCGCCTCCCCACGGGCATGCTCATCGCGTCAATCGTACCCATTCGAGCTATACTTGAGCCCACCACATAAACGGGGAGCTTGCAGGACAAGACGGCAGGCTGAGACTGGGCGCGCCCGCCCTGACCCGCAAACCTGATATGGGTAATGCCAACGAAGGGAGCCGTGCCAATGAGCACACAGACCGAGCCCAAGCTCGTCACACAAATCGACTTCGCCCGCGCTGGGCAGATCACACCTCAGATGAAAGAGGTCGCCGAGCGCGAGCATCGCGACCCCGAGTACATCCGCGAGCGCGTGGCAGACGGCCGCATCGCCATTCCCGCCAACATCGTGCATATCAAAAAGGGCATGCGCGCCTTTGGTGTCGGCGAGGGCCTGTCCACCAAGGTCAACGTGAACTTGGGCATCTCGGGCGACAAGGCCGATGCCGCCGAGGAATGGAAGAAGGTCAAGATTGCCGAGGACTTTGGCGCCGACGCCATCATGGACCTCTCCAACTCGGGCAAGACGCGCCAGTTCCGCCAGCAGCTCATCGACGAGACGCCGCTTATGGTGGGCACCGTCCCCATGTACGACGCCATCGGCTACATGGAAAAGCCGCTGGTCAAGCTCACCAAGGACGACCTGCTCGAGGTCGTTCGCGCGCACGCCGAGGACGGCGTGGACTTCATGACCATCCACTGCGGCATCAACAAGTCGGTCATCAAGACCTTTAAGGAGACCGGCCGCCTCATGAACATCGTCAGCCGCGGCGGCTCGCTGCTGTTTGGCTGGATGGAGGTCACCGGCAATGAGAACCCCTTCTACGAGTTCTACGACGAGGTGCTCGAGATCTGCCACGAGTACGACGTGACGATTTCGCTTGGCGACTCCTGCCGCCCGGGCTGCCTCTACGACTCCAACGACGCAACCGAGACCGCCGAGATGATCGAGCTGGGCAAGCTGTGCAAGCGCGCCTGGGCCGCCGGCGTCCAGGTCATGGTCGAGGGTCCGGGTCACATGGCGCTCGACGAGATTGCCGCCAACATGAAACTGCAGAAGCGCCTGTGCCACAACGCCCCATTCTATGTGCTCGGGCCGCTGGTGACCGATATCGGCGTGGGTTACGACCACATCACCGCCGCCATCGGTGGCGCCATCTCCGCCAGCTCCGGCGCCGACTTCCTGTGCTACGTGACGCCGGCCGAGCACCTGTGCCTGCCCAACGCCCAGGACGTGCTCGATGGCCTCATGGCCACCAAGATCGCCGCACACGCCGCCGACATCGCCAAAAAGGTGCCCCACGCCCGCGACATGGACGACAAGATGGGCCAGGCACGCCGCAAGCTCGACTGGGAAGAGATGTGGAAGTGCGCGCTCGACCCGGTCACCGGCAAGAAGCGCTACGAGGAATCCCCCGCCGCAACCGAGGGCACTTGCACCATGTGTGGCAAGATGTGCGCCGTCCGCACCGTTAACAAGGTGTTCGAAGGCACGACGATCGACCTCGGCATGGAGGATTAACGCGTCTCCGGAGCCACAATCGGTCACAAGGTGCTCATCAATTGTTGACATGTGAACATTTTCTTACATTTACGTAAAGATTGCACCGCTCGCCCGGGATCGGCATACAGCCGGCCCGGGCAACTTTATAATGCAGGCAGAAGACCCATTTGAATCCGACCGAACAAGGGAGCGAACATGGATCGCAGTAAGGTACCCGCCGTCCTGTCCATCGCAGGATCAGATTCCAGCGGTGGTGCCGGCATTCAGGCCGACATCAAGACCATCACGGCGCACCGCCTGTATGCCGAGACGGCCATCACCGCTATCACCGCACAGAACACCCTGGGCGTCACCGCCGTACAGAACATCTCCCCGGATATTGTCGCCGCGCAAATCGATGCCGTTTTTGACGATATCCGACCCAGCGCCGTCAAGATCGGCATGGTTTCCTCTGCCGAGATTATCGAGGTTATCGCCGACCGCCTGGGCGCCTGGGACGCACAAAATATCGTCGTCGACCCCGTCATGGTCGCCACCTCGGGCGCTCGCCTGATCGCAGAGGACGCCGCCGAAGCGCTTACACGCCGCCTGTTCCCACTGGCGACCGTCATCACGCCCAATATTCCCGAGGCCATGGCGCTGCTCGATTACGAGGTCGATTCCGAGCGCACGCAGCAAAATGCCGCTATGCTCCTCACCCGCCGCTTTGGGTGCGCGTCTCTCGTTAAGGGCGGGCATTTTGTCAACGAGGCCAACGATGTGCTAGCAGAGCCCGCACCGCTCGATGACGAGGGCAACCACCTGGGCGATCCGCTCACCACGTGGTTCCGCCACAAGCGCATCGAGACCGGCAACACGCATGGTACCGGCTGCACGCTTTCGTCCGCCATCGCCTGTGCGCTGGCCCAGGGTATGGATCTTGCCGATGCCGTCAACGCCGGCAAGGCCTACCTAACGGGCGCCCTCGCCGCCGGCCTTGACATGGGCAAAGGCTCCGGCCCTGTCAACCACATGTGGCAGTATTAAGATTCGCAGCCCAAGCCACCGCAAAGGGGACAGGCACCTTTGCGGTGGTTCCCACAAACATCTCGATCCGTAACAGTTAGAGTCCATTTTTCGGCCCACCTGTTACAGATTGAGACATTCAAATTCCGCTGAGAAGATAATCTCGGTCTGTAACAGTAACTCGGCGAAATCGACCCTAGATGTTACGGATCGAGACAAACGACCGATATCGACCTAAATAATCTCAATCTGTAACATCTAGCACGTTTTCGGCCTTACAACTGTTACAGATCGAGACAAAGCAACGAAACAAGCCGCCGCAAGGGGAACTTCTGTGGTGGCTTGGGGTCGCGCTACTCACCGAGCATCTCTTGGAGCTTGGCTGCCACGGCATGTCCCAAGCTCTCGTGGCTTTCGGGCATCATATGCAGATAGTCGATATCGCCCGGCTCGGCAAACTCCGCTGCATTCAAAAAGTCGCAGCCAAACTGCTCAGCCACATGCGCGTAGTACTCACCAAAATGTTCCGAGGCTTCTACGGAATGCTCGTCAAAATCGGTCATATATACGTCGGCGATCTGCGGCTTAATCTTGATAGGCGCCATCAGCAGAATGCGCGGACAAGGCGCAGCGTCGGTCCACGGAAACGCGCGGACGGCGCGAATCAGCGCCATGGCGCCACGGGCGATATCGGAAGCTGTCACGTTAAAGACCGTCTTACAGTCGTTGGTGCCCAGCATGATCACAATGGCGTCCAGCGGCTTATGGGCCTCGAGCAGCATCGGAAGTGCGCGGATGCCGTTAAGATTGGTGTCCAGATGGCACATGTCGTCGCGTACCGTCGTGCGGCCGTTGAGGCCTTCTTCAATTACATGCCAGCCCTCGCCTAAGTCACGTTGGGCCACGCCACACCAGCGCACATCCCGCGCATAGCGCACCGCGGTGCCGTCGCGCATGCCCGCCGGATCGTAACCATAGGTGTTGCTGTCGCCAAAGCATAGAACGTTTTTCATCGTAAGCCCTTCCTTTTAGTAAAAAGCCGGCGGGAGCAGCCTCTCCCGCCGGCTCGACCTATCTGTCAACACGTACCGGTTACAGGTACTTGCGCCAATCGTCCTCGTCCTCATCATCCTCGGTAGCAGCCTGGGCCTGCTCGGCGGCGCGAGCTGCCGCAGCGCGAGCGGCAACCTGAGCATAGGACTCCTCGTTGCGCTCGGGGAAGTTTGCCAGCACGTGCTCGAACTTGGCAAAATCCTCATCCCAGCGCGTAGAAGGCACGGCAAAGAAGACTTGCTTGACCTTAAAGTCGCCCGACGCGAGCTCCTTGCGGAAGAGCTCGGCCACGGCCTCTGCGTCAAAGCCGTTGTTGTCGCAGCCCCAAGCACCCAGCACGAGCTTCTCGCGACCCAGCTCGTCGCAGATGGCAAGCACAAAGCGAATGCGGTCGCGCAGGGCATCCAGCAGAGCATCGTCGCTCACGCGATACTCCTGGCGGGCGCGCTTAACGTTGGGCGCGGCGGCCACGATCACGTCGGCGTATGCATGCACGTGGTTGCGGTCGAAGCGCACCGCAGGCACCACTAGGGCGCGGTTACGATAGAGCTCGCAGTTGATGTTGCGGCGACGGTTCTCGCCGTACCATTTGCGCTGCTTATCGAGAACGTTGTACAGATACGAATCGGCGCACAGTGTGGCCTCCTGGCCCAGATAACCCTGAATATAGCCACCGCCCGGGTTGGTGAACGAGGCAAAGGCGAGCACGGCCATGTCGCAGAACTGCGCATAGCCACGACCGTTGTCCAAGATGGCCTGCGTGGCGGAGGCATCGAGCACGGTGACCTCAGGCAGAGACGCAGCAGGCTCCTCAGCAGGCGCGGACTCAGCTTCGGCGATTTCCTCGGCAGGCTCCTCGACGGGCTCAGGAGCTGCCTCGGTCTCGGCAGCCTCCGCGCCCTCGACGTCCTCGGCAACCTGTTCTTCGGTGGCCACAGCACTCTGAACCTTGGCCTTCATCGCCGAGACAAAGCCGGCAGGCATACCGTCAAACTCGCGAACACCGGCAAGCGAACGCTCGATATCCTTGGCGCACGCTTCGGACACAGTTGCCACGTGACGCTCGGCGGCCTTGGCACGGGCCTCGCGCTTGGGATTGGGCTGACCCGCTCGGTTGGACCTGCGGTTACGGTTCCTGTTGTCGACGTCTGCCATAAGTGGTCACCTTTCTCGGTCTCTGCCGCTATCGGCTTTTCCCATCCATGATACCCCGCCGCGTACAAAAAAGACGGCCCCGAAGGACCGCCTTTCGCATCGATTTGCACGCACGGCAAGCACCGCCGCAATTCGCCACTAGTCGCGACGGCCGAGGATGTTCAGAATGCGCAGGAACACGTTGATAATATCCACGAACAGGTTAGAGGCCATGAGCACGGCGTTGGGCAGCGTAGGCGGCACCGTCGTGGCAACATAGGTGTCGTAGCCAATAAAGCCAGCGAACACCACAATCACGATCAGGTCGGTGATGGACTGCGAAACGCCCATGAACATCAGCACGATCTCAACCAGAATAGTGGCGAGCAGAATACCAAAACCGATGCCATACACACGCTGGAAAAACTTGGGGAAGGTCACGCCAAGCGCGCCAAAGACAAAGGTGATGGCGGCCGTGGCGATAAAAGCGGTGTTGATGGTGGGCAGGTCATAGTTGGCAAGGCCAAACGACGCGGTCAGGCCAAAGGTACTCGCAAAGATTACGTAGCCCACAAGGGACAGGCCCACGGACTGCTTGCTGGCGGCGGCCGACATCATGACCATGCCGACGATGGTCAAAATAAACGAGCCAAAGACCAGCGGCAAGGCGGCGCCGCTCATCATCATGCGCGCAAACGACATGGTGCTCGTAAAGTAGGCGCCGGCGCCCATGGCGCAAAAGCCCAAGAAGATCAGGGCAGACATGGCGAGATTGTACGCGCGCGGCGACATCTCCTTGGCGCGGCTTGCGCCGCTCTCGACGGGGCCGTTCTGATAGCCCTGGATATCGTTCATACTTCGTCCTTTCAAAAAGCGCACGACAGCGCCGTAGGTAACAAGATTCCTGCCATTGTACCCGAATGCCGCACGTCCTTACCTACGGCGCTCGCCCTCAAGCGTACGATCAAAGGCCCAGACCCACCAACGCATCACGTGTGTCTGCGAGCCGTCTGCCCGCTCGCGCGTCTGGTCCTCCAGATACAACTCGGTCGCGTGCCCGCCAAAACGCACCTTATATGTTGCCGTACGGATGCCGTGGACCATCAGGCCAAACCCGGTGGTCGAGATAATTTCGTCGATCGTAAAACAACGGCCGTCGACCCAGCAGACGGTGACCGGCACGACTTGTCCGCCCGCGAGGATGCGAGCCACGACGTCCACATACTGCTTGTGTACGCGCCGAGTTTTGCCGTCTGTCTGTCGATATTCCATGCCTCCTATTATCGAACGCATGTTTGCATGTTGTAAAGCGAACAGACTGTGGTTTTGGAGTGTCGTAGTAATCGCACGTGTCCGCATGGCGTGTTAGCAAAAAGAACACCCGCGGTCAACAGGGCTAATATTCAATTTTAGTGCCAAAAAGTTCACTTCTCCCATCAGAACTCGGTAAAGAGACCCGCAGGAGGTGATACGATTTATCATGTTTTTGTAACGTGTCTGCAAACTTCGAGAAAGCCCATATATGGACGTAACGTTCTCAACCTTCCTCGGCCAAATTGTGTCGAACCCAGTCCTTGCCGTCACCGTGATCCTCGCGTTGGGCGCCATCTTCGTCAATGGATGGACCGACGCGCCCAACGCCATCGCGACCTGCGTCACTACGCGTTGCATGCCCGCCCGCGCCGCCATTCTCATGAGCGCCGCATTCAACTTCCTCGGCGTGCTCATCATGACGCACTTTAATGCGAGCGTCGCCAACACCATCTCACATATCGTCGACTTTGGCGGAAACAGCACCATGGCGCTCGCCTGCCTATGCGCGGCGCTGTTCTCCATCGTCGTCTACGGTGCCACAGCGTCGCGTTTTGGCATCCCCACCTCGCAAAGCCACAGCCTTATCGCCGGCCTGACCGGTGCCGCTATCGCCCTCGGCGGCGCGAGCAGCGTCAACGTCCACGAGTGGATGAAGGTCATCTACGGCCTGGCGCTCTCCATCGGCCTGGGCTTTGTCATGGGCTGGGTCCTGTGCAAACTCGTCTCGATTCTTTTCGCCGCCGCCAACAGGCGACGTGCCAATGTCTTCTTTAAATACGCTCAGATCGCGAGCGCCGCGGCCATGAGCTTTATGCACGGCGCGCAGGATGGACAGAAGTTCATCGGCGTGCTCTTTTTAGGCGTGGCCTTCGCAAACGGCCAGACCAGCGTCGGCGATGCCGGCATCCCCATCTGGATTATGCTGCTGTGCTCGGCCACTATGAGTATCGGTACCAGCGTGGGCGGTGAGCGCATCATCAAGTCCGTCGGCCAGAGCATGGTTAAGCTCGAGAAGTATCAGGGCTTCTCCGCCGACCTCGCGGGCGCCGCGAACCTGCTGCTTGCCACCCTTACCGGCATCCCCGTGTCCTCCACACACATCAAGACCTGCGCCATCATGGGCGTCGGTGCCGTCAAGCGCTTCTCGGCCATCAACTTCGGAGTCGTCAAGGACATGATGTTCACCTGGTTCTTCACCTTCCCCGCCTGCGGACTCATCAGCTTTGTCATGGCCAAGCTGTTCATGATGTTCCTCTAATCAAACCGAACGTCCATCCGGACCGTAACACTTCGCCCACCCGTCTTCGCCTCGAAAGGACCCACCCATGGCAAAGAAACCCGATTCGTTCTACTTTGACAACTACGTCGCTTGCGCCGACCTCGCCGTCCAGGCCGCAGAGCTGCTCACCAAGATTTTTGAGAACTTCGATCCCGCGCAGATTCACGACATGCTCAATAAGATGCATGCGATTGAGCATGCGGCAGACAAGAAGCACCACGAGCTCGAAGACGCCCTGCTCACCGCCTTTATCACCCCGCTCGAGCGCGAGGATCTGGATCTGATGAGCTGCGCGCTCGACACCGTGCTCGACCGCATCGAGGGCGTCGTGCAGCGCGTCTACTTCACCAACATCCAGAGCATCCATCCCGACGCCATCGTCATCGCCCACAAGGTGACTGACGCCTGCCGCGCCATGAAAGACCTGATGGTCGAGCTGCCCAACTACCGCAAGTCCAAGACCCTGCGCGAGCTCGTCATCCAGATCAACACCATCGAGTCCGAGGCCGACGAGCTCTACATCAACGCCATGCGCAACCTGCACGTTAACGGCAAGGACCCGCTCGAGGTCATCGCTTGGCGTGACGTGTACGCCTTCCTGGAGTACTGCGCCGACTGCTGCGAGAATGTGGCCGATGTTGTGGATTCGATTGTCATGAAGAACAGTTAATTGGGGGTACGTGTCCCGGCGGCGAAGGGCCGGCCACGGTTTGCTTTCTCACT